>CAXHZZ010000055.1:0-14505 GCA_964021635.1 uncultured Tenacibaculum sp. | reverse complement strand
TTATTGGGAAACTTTATTTATTTCTGGAGGAAGAAAAGATAAAATATCAAAAGGAGATATAGCAGGATTGTTCTTTAAAAAAGGAAATTTAACCAAAGAACAGCTAGGAGTTATTGAATTAAAACAAGATTGTGCTTTTATAGCAGTACCAGTAAGCGAAGCAAAAAAGTTGATAGAAGAGCTAAACAATACTCGCTTAAAGAATAAAAAAGTGCGTATTACTTTGGCTTAGTTAGGTCGAAATAGATAAAATAAAAAAGGTATTTACAATTTGTAAATACCTTTTTTTTTATTTCTCGCTAATCAAAATTTCTTTAACAGCAGCTTGATATTTTTTAGGATTGGTAGCTTTTTTAATTTTCTTATATGTTTTGCGAGGATCTGAAAAAGACTTAGAAAAATACTCCCAAAAACCTAACATCTTCATTTTTATAGGCGTTGGTCCAGATAAAGCAGCATCATATTGTTGATAAATTTCATCATGAAAAGCTCCAAAACGTTGCCATCTATCTTTCGGATATTCGGTTGTGTTATCTTTAATCATTTGTGGTAAAAAAGGATCCCCAATTAAACCACGACCAATCATAAAGTGCGTAATACTAGGAAAACGTTCTTGCATAGCTTTAAAACCAGCCACAGAAGTAATATCTCCGTTGTAATATAGTTGATGTTTAGATACGTCGATACATTTTTGAAAAGCATCTAAATCAACACCACCTTTGTACAATTGTTTTCCTATTCGAGCATGAATAGCAACATTTTTAAGCGGATATTTCTCTAAAATAGGAAAGGAGTGTAATATTTCTTCGCTGTTTTCATAACCCATTCGCATTTTCATAGAAACTAAAATGTCGGTTTCGTTATGCACTTTATGTAAAACTTCATCAATTCTAGCAGGATTACAAATTAATCCAGATCCCATTCCCGATTTTGTAACCATTGGATAAGGGCAACCTAAGTTCCAATTCAATTCTTTATAACCTAAACTTTGTACGTACTTTGCGACAAATAAAAACTCATCAGGATCGTTTGTAATTACTTGCGGAATTACGGTTAAAGTATCATTGTTTTCAGGTAATAAATCACGCTCATAACTCGATTTAATCTTCATTTTTCCGTTTAAACGAATATATGGCGCGTAATAAGTATCAATACCACCAAAGTATTTATGCTGTGCGTTTCTAAAACGAAAATCGGTAAAGCCTTGTAAAGGTGATGAAAGTAAAGTAAAACTCATAGTATGTAATAAGCTGCAAATATAACTTACTTATCCTTCATATTTTAAAGTTAAACTTTATACTTTTGAAATAGATACATTGTAAATGAAAAGTGTTTTTAACTTCTTAAAAAAGCATAAAATAAAGGCAATCATTATATTTTTTTTAATGATTGCATACTATTATTGTTTGCCTGAAAAACTGTTTGTAACGCCAACATCCACAGTTGTTACTGCAAAAAACAACGAATTGTTAGGTGCTGTAATTGCTAAAGATGGGCAATGGCGTTTTCCTGAATTAGATTCCGTTCCAACAAAATTCGAACAATGTATTTTACAATTTGAAGATGCACATTTTTATAAACACTTCGGATTTAATCCAATATCCATAGGAAAAGCATTTGTAGAAAACATAAAAGCTAAAAAGGTGATTCGTGGCGGAAGTACACTTACGCAGCAAGTAATTCGATTATCACGTAAAAATAAAGGACGCTCTTATCAAGAAAAAATAATAGAATTGGTTTTGGCAACACGATTAGAATTTCGATTATCAAAGAAAACAATTTTAAACTTATATGCTTCTCACGCTCCTTTTGGTGGTAATGTAGTAGGTTTAGAAATGGCTTCTTGGCGTTATTTTGGCTTACAACCACATCAATTATCATGGGCAGAAACAGCGACCTTAGCAGTTTTACCAAATGCACCTTCGTTAATTTATCCGGGTAAAAATCAACAAAAACTAAAAGCAAAAAGAAACCGATTACTTAAAAAGTTATATAAAGAAGCTATTATTGATAAAATTACTTTTGAGCTATCATTATTAGAAGAACTCCCACAAAAACCATATGCTTTACCAACGATAGCAACACATTTTGTACAAGAAGTAGCAAAAAAACAGGAGGGGAAATACCTGCAAAGTGCTATTGATGTTCATTTACAAATGCAAGTAAACAATTTAGTGAAACAACATTATCTGCGTCAAAAACAAAACGAAGTTTTTAATATGGCGGTGTTAGTTTTAGATGTTGAAACTAGAAAAGTACTAAGCTATGTAGGGAACTCGCCAACAGATAAAGCACATCAAAAAAATGTAAATAATGTAATTTCTGCACGAAGTACAGGAAGTACTTTAAAGCCTTTTTTATATGCACAAATGTTACAATCGGGAGCAATTTTACCAACGCAATTAGTGGTAGATGTACCCACCGAAATAGCAGGGTACACACCTAAAAATTTCGATTTAACTTTTGATGGGGCTGTGCCAGCAAACCAAGCTTTAACACGTTCGTTAAATATTCCTGCGGTTCGGATGTTGCAATCATACGGATTAGAAAAATTCAGGGCAGATTTAAAAGAATATTCGATTCGGGATATTAATAAATCGGTCGATTATTACGGTTTGTCATTAATTTTAGGAGGGGCAGAAGCTAGCTTGTGGGATTTATGTAAAACTTTTGCGAGTTATGCTGGAGTTGTGAATCATTATGAAAAAACAAAACATAATTATTACTCGAATGAATTTGTAGAGCCAAGCTATATAAAATCAGATAAAATATCTTTTGGAAACGTTCAGGAAAACGAAACTCATATAGATGCCGGAGTAGCTTTTACAACCTTAAATACGCTAACTGAAGTTAACAGGCCGTTTACCGACCAGGCTTGGAAATATTTTGATTCTTCTCAGAAAATAGGATGGAAAACAGGTACTAGTTTTGGTAATAAAGATGCTTGGGCAATTGGTGTTACTCCAAAGTATGTAGTTGGAGTTTGGGTAGGAAATTCAGACGGAGAAGGAAGACCCGATTTAACAGGTGTTGGTAGTGCGGCTCCGTTACTATTTAACGTGTTTGATGTGTTGCCAAAATCAGATTGGTTTTTAGAGCCTTATGAAGCTTTAGTTGAGGAGAATATTTGTGAAAAAAGCGGCTATTTGGCATTGCCTATTTGTAAATCGATTATAAAAAGAATACCCAAAAACGGAGTGAGAGCAAAGCCGTGTCCGTATCACCAACAAATTACTGTGGATGCATCAGAAAAATTTCAGGTAAACTCTAATTGTGAGTCGGTTATTAATATGAAAACGAAAACATGGTTTGTGTTGCCTCCTTTAATGGCACATTATTATCAACAAAAAAATGCGGATTATAGTGTGTTGCCAAACTACCGAAATGATTGTAATAAGTCGCAAAATAATACGATGGATTTTGTATTTCCAACAAAATACCGATTTAAAATATCGTTAACAAAAGGACTAAATAATAAAGTAAATCCTGTAATATTAAAAGTTACTCATGCCAATGCAGATGCTGTTTTGTATTGGTATTTAAATGGTGTTTTTATAGGTAAAACTTCTCAATATCACGAACAAGCGATAACTCCGAAAAGGGGGAATCACAAAATTATTGTAATTGATAATTTAGGAAACGAGAAAACCCGATTTTTAGAAATATTATAAATTAATTATCAGGAGCTAATTCCCGCTTTCTGCACTCGCTCTATGCTAGGAGCTCAAACAGTTGCTGCAACCGGGTCTAGGGATTTTATTAATAAATAGAAAGTGCTATTTTTTTATCACAAACCGTTTTTTTTAATCGAACTCCAAAATCAGCTAATGTTTTTATTTCTTTAATTCCCGCTAATCGTTCTCTACCAATAATTAATAAACCTTTTTTATTTCCTTCAATATGATAGTATTTGTTGCTTTCAAAAAATAAAATAAGTTCATCTGTAAAGAATTTCTTTATTTCAGTAGTATTCTTTCCCGATAGATAAAAGCGCTTAGAAAAATCAGGATGATTAGAGATGTTAATATCTTTAAAACCTGCAAAATGGTAAATATATTCAAAAACACCTTCTTTATCCAAAGTAAATTCAGGTGTATATTTTTCTATATTTATATACATCATGGTAACTTTAACTACCTGTTTTGCTATCAACTCTCCTTCAGAAAATTCAACATCAAATAAAGAACAATTATTATTAGATAATATATTTGATACTTTGTTAATTTTTCTTGTTTTAAAGTAACCAAAATGCGGAATTTTAGTAACTTTTTCTTCTGGGATAGCTTCATAATTCCAACCTAACTCTGCGGAAATACTTTGTAATGATTTTTGCCTTTTCGTTAAGGTGTTAGAAATAGTATTTTCTTCTGTCTGAGTAGGATTATTTTTACGCATAGCAAACGGGTGTTTACTTCCTGTTTTATAACCATCTAAACCAATTACTTCAAAATGCCCTCCTTTTCTGTGAAAGCTTTCAGCGTAATTGTTAAGATTCTCCATAACAGAATGATCTATAAAGTCACACAAAGAAAAATCGATAATAGCATCTTCATTTTCAGGTATTTGATCTAGTTTAGCTTTTAGTTTTGTAAAATTTAAAAAGCTAGAAAAATTTTCGACAGAAACATAATATTTGTCGTCTTCCTTAAACATTAAAACATTAGGTTTTAATACGTTTTTAATAAAAAACATAAGGTTTTTATTAATAATAACATGAATAACGAATGTTATAAATATACCCGCTAAAATACCTGTAATTAAACTTGTAGTAATGGTTGTTAATAAGGTTGCTAAAAATATAATTAATTGTTCTTTACCTATTTTAAAAACTTTTTTGATATTTTCTGGAGAAGCTAATTTATAACCAGTGAAAACTAAAATAGCAGCTAGTGCAGGTAACGGAATTTTACGTAATTCAGTAGCAAATAATAAAATAAAAATTAGTAAAAAGATGGCATGAAAAAAGTTAGCAGATCGATTACTACCTTTGTTATTTAAGTTTACAGAACTACGAGCTATTACTGTAACAACATTTAATCCTCCTAAAAAACCACTAATTACAGTAGCTAATCCTAATGCACGAATGTCTTTATTTATATTAGAGCGTCGTTTTAAAGTATCTAATTTATCCACAGCTTTAATGCTTAATAAACTCTCTATACTTGCAATTAAGGTTATTGCTATTACTGCATTTATAAAATCAAAACTATATGCTTTACTAAAATCAGGAAAAGCAAAATTAGATAGAACATCATTAGGTAAATTAATTAAAAGACTTTCATCTATCGGGTATGAAGATGATGATACTAAGTCGTAGTAATAATACATACCAACACTTAAAACAACAATCCACATTGGAGCTGGAATTAACTGAAAATATTTATTACGTATTTTACTATAAAAAATCATAATTAGTAAACTAATAATACCTACAGAGCCGGCGTAAAAAATACTTGTACTGTCAGTTTTAATTAAGTTTATGATTCCTTCAGGCATTTGTATTAGTAGGTCTACAATACTTCCTTTGGCATCTAGATTACCTAACATTACATGTATTTGTTTGGCAAAAATACCAATACCAATAGCGGCTAACATTCCCTGAATTGCTGAAGAAGGGAAGAAGTCACCCAATGATCCCATTCTCAGAAAACCGAGAATAACCATAATTATACCAGAAATAACAATGGCAGCTAAGGTATATAAATAACCTTGTTGCATATCGCCAGCACCTAATGTTGTAATTGCAGCTAATACAACAACTACTAAACCATTACCAGGCCCAGTAATAGTTACATTTGCACCTCCTAAAATCGCAACTATAACCCCACCTACAATTGCAGCAATAGCACCAGATATTGGTGGTGCCCCAGAAGCTAGTGCTAATCCAAAGCCTAATGGCAAGGCAATTAATGATACTACAAAACCAGCAAATATATTTTGCGGCATTTCACTTAAAAATGTTTTAAAACCTTTTTCCATTTACTTTTTACTTAACAATTAAAACATCGGTAGGTAATTCAGATAAAATATATTCTAAATCATGCGGAAAAATCCTATCTAGAATTCCTGTTTTTTTAGGAGCGCTCATAACTAACACATCTGCTCTTTTTACTTTTGCATAATGACCAATAGAATATCCTCTACGACCAAAAATACTTTGTGTTTTTACTGTTATATTATTAGTATCAATACTTTTAAGCATTTTATGTACACGCTCATCCTCACGTTTTTGCATTTGTTCTTTTAAATCTGTTGATTTTCGTAACGAAACATCATCATTTACTTTTACGTTTAGTTCGGCTTGACTAATCTCTTCAACTATTGTAATTCTTTTACAACCTAAGTTTTTAGATAAATTAAATGCAGCTTTAATTGTTTCTTCTGTTTTATAATCTTGTAAACCACTAACAACAATATGTTTACAAGGAACCCTTTCTGTAGATGGTTTTATGAGCAAAAATACAGCGCAAGGTGCCTTACGAGTTAACTTCCTGGCAATAGAACCTATATAATATTTATATAGTTTTTCTTTTTGTAATGCACCTAATATTAATAAATCTACATTTTCTTGTTTTGTTATTTCTAATATTACATCAACAGGTTTGCCTTCTTGCCAAATTACTTTTAAAGGAAAATTTAATTTAGGAGTCTCTCTTAATAACCTTTGTAACTGCTTTTCTTTTTCGTCAGTTTTTTGTCCGACATGAACTCCAATTAGCTGAGCATTAAACATATTTGATAAACGAATTGTTTCAAATAAGTTTGCTTTTAAATTAGGAGAGAACGCAATACCAATAAGTATATTTTTTGTCAAAGTATAAAAATTTAAAACGCTCGAAGATATAATTTTCTTGTTGTTAAAAAAAAAATTACTTTTACACAAAACAGAATATTAGATGATAGAATTAGCAGGAATTGTAATATTGGGAATTTTAGCGCAATGGGTTGCTTGGAAATTTAAAATTCCGGCCATATTACCTTTAATATTAATTGGGCTATTTGTAGGACCAATTGCCGCAAAATTCTTTAATGAAGACGGTAGTAAATGGATTGAACCAATTTGGAATGGTACTAAGGGGCTTTTTCCTGGAGAAGGTTTGTATTATTTTGTTTCATTAGCAATAAGTATTATTCTTTTTGAAGGGGGGTTAACGCTTCGTAGAGACGAAATTAAAAATATTGGTCCCGTCATAACTAAGTTAATAACATTAGGATCTAGTATTACTTTTTTCGGAGCGGGTATTATAGCGCATTATCTTTTTAGTTTGAGTTGGGAGTTGTCTTTTCTGTTTTCAGGATTAATAATTGTAACAGGACCGACTGTAATTACGCCTATTTTAAGAAATATACCCTTAAAAAAAGATGTGTCTGCAGTTTTAAAATGGGAAGGTATTTTAATAGATCCTATTGGTGCTTTAGTAGCTGTATTGGTTTTTGAATTTATAAGTGTTGGTGGTGGAGCTGGTTTTACACAAACTGCTTTGTTAGAATTTTTAAAGATTCTTTTATTTGGTTCTACTTTCGGATTCACCTTTGCACACGCCTTAATATTTATTATAAATAAAAAATGGGTGCCACATTACTTATTAAACGTAGTTTCTTTATCAACTGTACTTTTAGTATTTGTCGAATCAGAACTATTTGCGCATGAATCAGGTCTTTTAGCAGTTGTGGTAATGGGTATGGTTTTAGGTAATAGTAAATTAAAAAACTTAAAGGAAATGCTTTATTTTAAAGAGTCTTTAAGTGTTTTGTTAATTTCAATGCTGTTTATTCTTTTAGCAGCTAATATGGATATTAATGAGCTAATGTTGTTGTATAGGTGGGAAACTGCGCTTCTTTTTGCCTTAATAGTATTTGTTATAAGACCGCTAGCCGTTTTTATAAGTACATATAATTCAAATTTAAAAACCAATGAAAAACTTTTTATAAGTTGGGTTGGACCAAGAGGTATAGTAGCAGCAGGAATTGCTTCTTTATTTGGGAGTAAATTGATAAAATTAGGTGTTGAAGGTGCTGAATATATAACACCTCTTGTTTTTATGATTGTTTTAGGAACCGTGCTTTTAAATGCAACAACTGCAAGGTTATTTGCTAAAGTAATAGGTGTTTTCTTAAAGAGATCTAATGCAATTATAATTATAGGAGCATCAGATTTAGCTCGCCTTATTGGAGTGTATTTAAAGAAAAATAATAGGAGAGTAGTATTAATAGATTCTAATAAAGATAATATAGATAAAGCAAAACAACAAGGTTTAGAATCTTTCGTTGCAAATGTGCACGATGATGAATTAATAAATAATATAGAATTAAATGATGTTGGGTATTTATTAGCTATTACTGGTAGTGATTCGATAAATAAATATGCAATATCTAATTTTTCACCAATTTTTGGAGAACAAGGTGCTTATCGTTTAGTAAGTTCTCAAGAAGTACTTACGAAAGAATATGAAGATAAAGATCAGTTATTTACAATAAACGACGACTATTTAAGTTTGATGGAAGCAGTAAGAGAATTTCCTGAAATTCATGAAACCAAAATAAATTCTATTGAAGAGTATAAAGAGAAAATTATACAAATATATGCTGAGTTAAAATCAATCCCAGTTTTTGTTAAGAATAATAATAACGAAATTTTACTAATTGCAGAATTCGAGAAAAACGTAACCGTAATTGAAGACTGGAAGCTAGTTTATATAGGTAAGGACTTAAAGATCTAGTCCAAATGTTGTTTTTAAGTTTTCTATAAGAGGATTTTTCTCTTTTAATTTCTCATATTTTTCTTGAGGAGTGTAAGCGAATTTTTTCTCGACAGTTTCATTAACGATAACATCTATTTGAATACCGTAATTATTTAATTTTTCACGTAAAAACCGTGTTAGTTTAGATTTACCACGCTCTAACTGCGTTTTCATTAAGTCGTTTGGTAAAGAAAAAATAATGGCAAAAGATTTTCCTAATTGTGGCTCACCTGATGCTAATATAGCAGCGATGCTGCGTTCACCTAGTTCTTGTAGTTTAAAGTAATATTTTTTCCAAGCATCTTTTAATTCTTCATGAGTAAAAGGTGTTCTTGGATGGTTTTCAAAGCTTTCATCATCATCTGAAACAGCTTTAATTTCTTTTTTCTGATGAATACTTTTTAAAGATAGTGCTGAAGCCCGACGTTTTATATTTTTTAAAATAGGTTTTTTAGGAAGTAGAGTTGTAGGTTTAACTATAACTTTTTCTACTTCAACCTTATTAATAACTTTAGTTATTGGTGCTACTTTAGTTTTCTTTACAATAGGTGATAAAGAAGTGAAAAAGGTAGCAGGAATTATGTAGTTGTTAGATTTTTTTTTTGCTCCATCAAAATTGATAGAGGCTATTTGCATTAAAGTTAATTCTACCAGCAATCGTTGGTTTTTACTAGCTCGATATTTTAAATCGCAATCATTTGCTTTATTTATAGCAGGCATTAAAAACTGCATACTCGCTTTTTTAGCTTGCTCTAAATATTTCTTTTTGGTGGTGTCACCAACCTCCAATAAAGGTATAGTTGCAACATCTTTAGCAACTAATAAATCTCTAAAGTGAGATGCTAATCCGTTTATAAAATGATGCCCTTCAAAGCCTTTACCTAAAACTTCGTTAAAAGCCATTAAGACTTCCGGAATTTTGTTTTCTAATAATAAATCAGTGATGTTAAAATATACATCATAATCTAATACATTTAAATTTTGTGTAACTGCTTCGCGAGTTAAATTACTACCCGAAAAACTAACAACTCTATCAAAAATAGATAAAGCATCACGCATTGCTCCGTCTGCTTTTTGAGCAATCACATGCAAAGCATCATCATCTGCAGTAATATCTTCTTTAACACAAATTGTTTTTAAATACTCTTTTGCATCTAAAACACCAATACGCTTAAAATCGAAAATCTGACAGCGCGATAATATCGTTGGTATAATTTTATGTTTTTCGGTAGTTGCTAAAATAAAAATAGCATGTGCAGGCGGCTCTTCTAAAGTCTTTAAAAAAGCATTAAAAGCTGCTTGAGAAAGCATGTGAACTTCATCAATAATATATACTTTATACTTACCTGTTTGTGGCGGAATACGTACTTGATCGGTTAAGTTACGAATGTCATCTACCGAATTGTTGGATGCTGCATCTAATTCAAAAATATTAAAAGCAAAATCTTCATCATCTGTAGTTGCATCTTCTTGATTAATGCGTTTAGCCAATATACGTGCACACGATGTTTTACCAACTCCACGCGGTCCTGTAAAAAGTAGCGCTTGTGCTAAATGGTCATTTTTTATAGCATTCTCTAACGTATTTGTTATGGCTTGTTGCCCAACTACATCTGCAAAAACTTGAGGACGATATTTACGTGCCGATACTATAAAATGCTCCATTAATCTTTAACTATTTATAGTAACAAAAATAGAAAACATGCTTAGAAATCACAAACTAATTTCTTAAGGAAAACCTAAAGTTGTAAACAATTGTAAAAAAATGCTTTTAGCTTCGACCTATTACATATAAGAAATAAAAAACATGAAATTTATAAATCGTATAGCTATAGTTATCACATTTTTATCATTATTAGTATTTACTAATTTTACTACTAATAAGATTAATTTAAAAACTCAAAATACTACTAAAGTAGCTTATTTTGCAAGCGGTTGTTTTTGGTGTGTAGAAGCGATTTTTGAAAGTGTAATAGGAGTAGAGGATGTTGTTTCTGGTTACGCAGGTGGTTTTACTAAAAACCCAACTTATGAAAGCAGTAATACGGGTAGAACGGGACATGCAGAAGCTGTTGCTGTATATTACAATCCAGAAAAAATAAGTTTTAATACATTGGTTGATGTCTTTTTTGGCTCACATAATCCAACAACAAAAAATGGGCAATATCCAGATTATGGTTCTCAATATAGATCAATAGCTTTTTATGCTGATGCTTATGAAAAGGAAATTATCAATAAAAAAATTGAGAAGCTTAATAGTGAAGTTTACAATGGAAAAATAGCAACAGAGGTTAAAAAAATAGATATATTTTATGTTGCAGAAGCATATCATCAAAATTTCGAAAAATTACATCCTCGACATCCTTATATTCAAAATATATCTGTACCGAGGTTAAACAGATTTAAAAAGAAGTTTCCTAAACTGATTAAATAAAATTAGAGGTAAAAATTGTTAGGTTAAAGTTTGTTTATATAAAAGTCTCTCTAATATTAATATTGGGGGGATTTTTTAGTAAATAAAAAACCCCAAACTTATTAGTTTGAGGTTTTTTAAGTGACTTTACTGTTAATTACTTAACAGTAACAGGTATTGTAACTTCAATATCAGTTTCACCTCCAGCATTAGTAATATCACCAGAATTTACACCTTCTGCAGATTTGTTAGGTTCATGTCTTAATATAAAAGTAATATTACCTGAAGCAGAATCTCCACTTAATAAAGTAAAGTTAATTCCTACTGGGTTTCCGTCCGAGTCATTTTCTCCTGCATAACTAAAAGTTGTGTTTAAACCCGTTGCACTGTAAAAAAATTGGTGTTCGTCAGCTTCCTCTGCAACCTCTAATGTAATGTCTTCAGCAGGGCTTTCAGTTTCATTTAATAAAGTAATAACGGCACTATAAGAAGTATTTGGAGCTAATGTACCTTCTGTTATTACCGGTGCATTTGGTCCGTCACCATCTAAATCTCTACTTTCTAAAGTAACTACATCTCCAGATTTCGGTGTTAAAACAACCTTCATTGTAGTAATTACTTCTTCAGGGTTTATGATATCTGGGTTGTCATCAGAACAAGAAGTTGCTAAAATTGATGTAATAAATAATACTGCTAAAATTTTGAATGTTTTCATGTTTTTAATTTTTTAATAATTAATTTGAATTTGAATTTGAAAGTTTCTTCCTAAATCATCTGCATATAAACGCAACCTATTTAAGTAGTTTCTGTATGATTGATTTAATACATTATCTATTGTAAAACGAAAATTAATTTTTGTTTTAGACATGTTTAATTCGAATCCAGAAGAGAAGTTTAATAAATGATACGCCTTTGGTGGAGTACTAATATCTACAAGTTCATTGCTGTTTGTATTTGGAATAAAAGCCATGAAATTGTTATTAGGATACTCATTTTGTTCCGCATTAAACTCACTTTCTAAAGAGGCATAAAAGTTGTTCCAATTCTCTTTTTTGAAAAATAAAGTTGTTGTGGTTTTAAAAGAAGGTATGTCTATTAAAGCTCGTTTGTTTGTTAGGTCACGTCCTTTAATGAGTGACATCTTATTTGTAATATTAAAATTAGTATTTACATTGTAATTAACGTTAGAATCGAATCCAAATAAATGCGCATTTGTTTGCTTGTATGACCAAACAGGAAATGCACCTCTTAAAGTAGTTTCTACTCCTGTAGGCTCAATGTAAATAAAATCGGTTACATAATTATAAAATCCTTCTAAAACAACATTAAATTTTTTGTTATTAAATTTATATGTTGTAGAAAATCTATTAGAAGTTTCTGTTTGCATTCGTAAATCACCAATTTCTATTCTTGCAGCTGAATGATGCAAACCATCACTAAATAATTCAGAAACATTTGGGGCTCTGTTAGATAAACCGTAATTAGCTAATAAAGTACTGTTATTGTTTATGTTGTAAGAACCACCCAGTGAACCAGAAATATTATGATAATTAAAAATTGGATTTACTAAATATTGCGTAGGTGAATCTTCAATAATAAGGTTTCCAAAATCTTGTTGATAGTTTAAAGAATTCCATCTTGATTTATCGTAAAATTTCTTTGCGTTAACTTGTTCAAAATCATATCTAATTCCAGCATTTAAATAAATATCGTCAAATTTAAAGCTAGTAATAGCATATCCGTTTAGGTTAAACTTATTATAATCGGGTATAATTCTCTTAACTCCTGATTTTGGATCTGAAAAATTATTTTGATAAGCACCGCTTAAACCAAATTTATAAGTATTTTCTTTATTAGCATCTATATTTAAATCGCTTTTAAAAGAATGTGTTTTTAGTAATAAATTTGTTGCTGCAACAAATTTATTATCTCCTCTTCTAACATCAAACTCTAATCTTTTGTTTTGTTGATAGTCGTATTGAAAAGATAATTTACCAACACCTTTTAGTCGCTTATAAACTTTAGCCTTAAATAATTGATGTGTTACATCTTGTTTAGGGGTGTTAATAGCATTGCTATACTCATCTATAACAAGTGGTAAATCGCTATTTATGGCTCTTACTAAATCTGAAATATTACCTATATGTGATGCTCTTAAAATTCCTGTTTTATTAGATGTATTACTATAAAAAAGTTCAAAACCTTTGTTAAATTTTTTAAAACCACTACGAATAGTAAAGGCTCTAGAATTTAACCCCGTATTGGTAAGACTATAATTAGACGATTCAAAATCTCCAGCTCTTTTATATGAAGCTTGCCCGTTAATAAACCAACCATTATTGTAACTTTTATTTAAGCTTGATGAAACAGAAAACAACCTACCATTACTTTGTTGTGATGTAATTGTTTTACCAAACAAGGTATCTTTAGAGATTACCGTTGTAGGATTAACAATTATAACCCCGCCAATAGCATCGCCACCGTATTGTAAAGCATTTGCTCCTTTAATAACAGAAACACTTCCAGCAGCATTTATATCAATATTTGGTGCATGTTCTATACCCCATTCTTGATCTTGTAATCTTACACCATTAAAAGAAGTTAATACTCTACTACTATGTAAACCATTAATAATCGGTTTAACAATAGTACTACCTGTATTAATTGAAGATACTCCTGAAATATTTTTAATAGCGTCACCTAATGAAGCAGCGCTGTAGTTGTCTAATTTTTTAGTTTTTAATAACGTTTCTTGAGCCGTTTTGGTTTTTAAACCATTTGTACTACTAACATTAACTTCATTTAATTCTTCTATGTGATGTTCTAAATCTATAATTTTATAAATGTTTTTTGAAACATTTAATTCTAAGATTTGTTTATCACAAGATACGTGAGAAATTTCGACAATAATTTTACCAGCACATACATTATCTATAGTAAACTCTCCGTCTAAATTACTTGTAGTATACTTATTTTGGTTTTTAATATAAACTGTAGCGTTTACAATCGCAGATTTATCATGAAAATCTTCTACAATACCAGAAAATGTATAACTACAATTTTGACCGTTTACTAAAGAAACATAACAGCTTAGTAAAAGTATTAAAATAATACTTTTAAGATTCATCTAAGAGTTTAATTGTAATTTTATAATTATGTATAATTTTAATTAAATTATTACAATAGGAGGCCCTCTAGATGATTTATTAGAGAAGTAATGAGTTTTTAATTGATGTGGTTTATGAAGCGTGTTTTTAGCAAAAACTTTATTGTTTAATAAAGTACTTGGACTGTACAATTCATAATAAAAAACCTTTAATTGTAAATGTAATTCACCACAATCTTTATCTA
>CAXHZZ010000054.1:0-14723 GCA_964021635.1 uncultured Tenacibaculum sp. | reverse complement strand
AAAACACCTTACTTTTTTAAGTAAGGTGTTTTTTTATGTTCTTAATAGGTAGTTGTTTGCTGCAGTAAGGTGGCTTTGTTGTTTTTCTTCAGGCATTTTATCAAACATATGAACTAGCATTCCTAATCGAGGATTTGATAAAAAGAAATCACGATGTGTATGCATAAAACGCCAAAAAAGCCCATCCCAAGTTTTTTGCCACTCACCTTTTTTATAATTACTCATTTTTAGTATATAATTACTACCACTTATATATGGTTTTGTGGCCATTAAACCTCCATCGGCATATTGGCTCATTCCGTAAACGTTTGTAACCATCACCCAATCATAAGCATCAATAAAAAGCTCCATAAACCATTTGTAAACTTCATTTGGGTCAAATTCACACAACATCATAAAGTTTCCTAAAATCATCAGCCTTTCAATGTGGTGGCAATATCCTGTTTGTAATACTTTTTTTATAGTTTTATCAATAGGTAAAATACCTGTGGTACCATTGTAAAAAGAAGCGGGTATTTTCTTTTTAAATTTCCAGAAATTAATAGTTCTTTCGTCGCTTCCTCGGGCTTCATAAACGCCTCTTATAAATTCTCGCCACCCAATAATCTGACGAACAAAACCTTCTGTTGAGTTAATAGGTATTTTATTTTCTATAGCATATTGCAAGCAAGCATCAAGAATTTGTTTGGGTGTTATTAAACCTACGTTTAACATGGGAGTTAATACACTGTGGTTTAGTATTGAGTTTTCTGCAACAATAGCATCTTCATAAGTGCCAAAATCCATAAAACGATGTTCGAAAAATTGGTGTAACCATTGCTTTGTAGTTTTGTAATTTGTAGGGTATAAAGAATATTCTGTGAGGCTGCCTAGGTTGTTTGAAAAATGTTTAGATACATATTTTTGAGCTTCTATGTAATAAGAGTCTACATCTGGAAAATGTATTGTGGGTGGTGTTTTTTTAATAGGATATTTTTTTCTGTTTTCAGTATCAAATGTCCATTTGCCTCCAACGGGATTATTATCTGAGTCTATAAGAATTTCACGGGCTTTACGTTGGGCTATGTAAAAAGGTGTTTGATTATATTTTTTATTATCCTTAGTGATTAGTGCAGAAATCTCTTTTTTAGTGTTCAAAAAAAGAGGTGAATTGTGTTTTTTAATGGAGATATCATTTTCTAAACAACCTTTTTCTATTCTTTTTTCAAGCCAATTGTCAGTAGTATCTATATAATTTATGTGTGCTATTCCATGCTCTTTTAAAAAAGGAATTAAAGTTCTTATGTCTGATTTTTTATCTATAGCTTCAATATAGTTTACCTCAATACTTTTATCTTCTTTAAGAAAATCAGCGTATTTTTTCATTGTTGCCCTATGAAAAGCTATTTTTTGCTTGTGAAAGTTATAGTGTTTAAAAAATAAAAACTCTTCAATTAAATAGGTAGAAGCTTCTGTGTTGAAAAGTGGAGATTTTTCAAACAATTGATGCGGAAATATAAGATTTGCTTGTTTCATTTGTTTTTTCGACAGCGTTTACTGCAGTATTTTACATCTTCCCAGTTTTTTTTCCATTTTTTACGCCACGCAAATGGTTTCTCGCAAACAATGCAAATTTTTTCTGGAAGATGTTGCTTTTTATGACTCATTTGTAAGACGATTAGTTTCTTCTATTAACATGAGTGTTTAATATTTTACTCTTTTCTTGCTGCACTAATGGATGATTTTTATGTGTCCAAATCTTTTCTCGCGCTAATCGTGCGCTTTTTTTTAAGTTTACAATTGGTTGTGGATAATCTTCTCCAATAAAAGTACTACAAAACGTTTGCTCCATATAGCTCATGTTCCATGGTTCATGTATATATGCGATTGGCACTTCGGCTAACTCAGGAATCCACTTTTTTATAAATATGCCTTCAGGGTCATGTTCGTAAGAATTTTTTACAGGGTTGTACAATCGAACTGTGTTGATTCCTGTTGTACCTGCTTGCATTTGAAATTGAGGATAATGAATACCAGGTTCATAATCTAAAAAATACCTAGCTAAATGATAAGTTCCCTCTCTCCAGTCTTGATCGAGATTTAGAGTTAAGAATGATACAAGCATTGCACGCATTCTAAAATTAATCCATCCAGTTTCCTCTAAAGCTCGCATGCATGCATCAATTAAAGGATAGCCAGTAGTTCCTGTTTTCCAAGCTTTAATATATGAGGTGTTTTTTTTATGCTCTAATAATTCATAGCCTTTGTTTATGCATAGCGTCTCGTAACTGCAATCAACCTCAAACTTCTGGATAAAATGGCAATGCCAATGTAGCCTGGTTAGCATTCCGCTAAAAGCATTATCATTATTGGTTCCATTTGGGTGTGTGCCAACAAATTGAAACACTTGCTTAATACTTATATTTCCCCAAGCTAGATAAGGAGATAGTCGGCTACAACTAATTCTGCTTTCTGTAGGTTTTGATATTTTCTTGTGATAATTGAAACCTCTTTTTTCTACAAATGATTTTAAGTATAACCAGGCATATCGTTCTCCTGCAGGTTGATATTGTATGGGATAATGAACTAGTTTATCATAAAAATTCTGGGGTATTTTGAATTGATGTTTTAGGTTTGTTATCGTTTGATTCAGCGAATAAGTATTAAAAATAATGGGTTGATGCATTTTGATATGCCATTCCTTATTCCAGTTTTTTCTATTTTTTATACCTCTAAGAATTCCATCTCGTTGATATTGAATCCAATTTATATTTTTTTTAGTAAAAAGTTTAGCGACTTTTATATCTCTATTCCATGTTATCTGAATTCCGTTTTCTTGATGACTAAAAATGTTTTTAATATGGAATTTTTGAAGAAGGAATTTAAAAATATCAATAGCCTCGCCGTAAAAGGTTTCAACATTTCTATTGTATTTTTCAAGAGATTGGTTAAGACCATCTATTGAGTGGAAAATGAATTTTAAATGCCTTAAGCTAGTATCTGGGTGTTGAAATATACTAGGTTCAAAAATATAAATGATTAAATAAGGTATATTGGCCTTTTCAGCTTGTTGCAAAGGAGCATGGTCTTGTGTTCTGAGATCACGTTTAAGCCAAACAATATTTATAGTTTGGGAGGCTATCATGCTAGTAATTGCTTTTTACATTTTTTCCAGAAAGAAAAGAATGAAGAATGATACCCTTTTACATCAAAAATAAAATCTCTTTGGTCTTCAACACCTTCATAATGGTTATTTAGCGGATGTTCTTTATAGTATATTATTTTTGATTTGTGTATATTAGTAAATTCACTAAACTCACCAATAAATAACTTAATGTTTTTTATGTTTTCTTTAGCTAAACCTATCACAAAATCTATTGTTTTTTTAGATACAGGATATTTCTTAAAAACAGAGGGTTCTAGTAATAAAATATTATTTGTTTCAATGTTTTTTTTCCAATTAGGATCTAAGTTATATATGTTATAAATACAAGTAGGTATATTTTCATTTAGTATAAAAGTATCGCTTTCAGGAAGTGGAGTGTTTAAACCAAAATTTTCTGAAGAGATTAATATATTAGGGGTATTTAACCTGTCAAAATTTTCATAAGGTATATCAAGAAAAGTGTTTTTTTGAGTAGTAAAACAATATTTATTTATGTTTTCTTGATTTGCAATATATTTTTTGTTGGAATTTGTGCCTGCAACCCATTGCCAGCTTAAGGCATTGCTAGCCCAATCAGCATCCAATAAATTATAGTACATCCATTGTGCTGGTTTTTTCCAGTGATATTTACCTACATTACAAGTAATTCCTGCAATATACATGCGCACGTGATTGTGCAAGTAACCAGTTTCGTAAAATGTTTTAATGGCATCATCAATAGCTTTAATGCCAGTATTTCCATCTATAATAGCAGAGGGTAAGTTAAAGTTAGAAACAGCGCTTTGCGGATGTTTTAAATCAGAGTTTATATCATCTCCTTTACTAATCCAAACCTGTTGCCAATAATCTCGCCAAGCTAGTTCTTGTATAAATTTTTCAATCTTACTGTAATCATAGTTTTTAGACATTATTTGTTCAAAAATCATTTTGGTAGTAATCACTCCTCTAGAAATATAAGGAGATAAGTAAGTTACAGACCCATTTATATAATTCCTGTTTATCCCGTATTTAATGGGATCAATCATGTTAATCCGTTGGTTAATTTCTAGAAAAGATATAGGAAACTCAATGCTTTTATGATCAAATAAATTCATAATTATCGTTTACTTATCTTGTTGCCAGAAATTGCTTTTTGGCGTGAACATTTAAACCTAGTAATACCTGAATTTCGTTTTTTTAAATGTTTTTGACTTACACCACTGTTTACACGTTTTCGCCACCTTTTAAAGCTAGATTCTTTTAAATTACTTCTCATTAATTTAATAACTTCTTTCTCAGGTAAATCAAACTGAAACATAATAGCTTCAAAAGGAGTTCTATCTTCCCAAGCCATTTCTATAATTCTATTTAACTGTCTTTCTGTGAATTGATAATTATGTGATGCCATGTTAAAATTAAATTTTTTCCCAAATTTGATCTACATTGAGGTAATAGCTTCCTAAAGAATTAAAATTACACTCGTTTGGAGATATTATAGATAAAAAGTTTTCACTTTCATTTCTTTTATATAGATGATATATTTGACCAATAATAGGCTCGAAAGAAAATTTTGCTTTGAATATTAAGTTGTTATATTCAAACTGTTGCATCATCTTTTCATACTCATCTTTAAGCTCTATATATTTGGTAGCTACCTTATGGTTTACCTTATTAATACTTCTGTTTTTCCAAGCAATTGTATCGGTTGTGGTAATTACTGGTGCACCAACAGAAGTGGCATAGGGCTTAAGAGCGGCATCGTATTTTTGAGTTTTTGTATTAAATACTACATTGTCTGGTTTTTTATCCATTTTTGTTCAAAAATAAATTAACTTAATTTTTCTATTCTTTTCATTATTTCCTCGGCTTCCATAGTTTTTTGATCACTCATCTTTCTGTTAACTGTAGATAAGCTATGAGCTTCCTTTAAAAGTTGTTTGTATTGATTTTGTAGCTTTTCTTCTTTTGATTTTTTCTTAAATAATCCAAACATATCTACTTTTTTTAATGGTTACAATTAAAAATAAATTTTAAATTTCTGTAAATATACAAAATGTTTAACAATACTTAATTAATGTTAAACAGAATAAAAACAATTTTATTTATTAATAAAAAGTACATTTATGTTTTGTATGTAATTAAAAGTTGTATATTTGCAATCCAAAATCGCGGGATAGAGCAGTAGGTAGCTCGTCGGGCTCATAACCCGAAGGTCACTGGTTCGAGTCCAGTTCCCGCTACTATTAAAAAGAGTAATCAGCAATGGTTACTCTTTTTTTTGTTTGGTTATTTAAAAAAGTTAAACTTTTTAAATGTAAGTTGATTTAATAAAGAAAGATGTTATTTTTACAAAAATTACAACAATCGTATTAATTATATAATAATGAAGAAATTAGTAACAGTATTACTATTTATAATAAGTCTTGTTTCTTACGGGCAAATTCATAACCCTGTAAAATGGACAACTTCAGTAAAAAAAATATCAAGCCAAGAATTTGAGTTAATAGCTACGGTAATATTGGATGATGAATGGCACATTTATTCTCAAGAAATACCTGATGGCGGACCTATACCTACATTATTTTCATTTACAGGTGATAAAAGATATTTAAAAAAAGGAAATACAAAAGAGGGGCAAGGGCATGTTGTAAATGATGAAATGTTTGATATGCGTATTAAATATTTTGATGAGAAAGCAGTTTTTAAACAACGCATTAGGTTAAAAACTGATGAGAAATTTATCATTAAAGGAACCGTAGAGTATATGGCTTGTTCAGATGAAAATTGTTTACCTCCTAAAGAAGAAGATTTATCTTTCACGATCAATTAAGTAAAACATCAACAATAATTAGATGAAAAAAATAACTTTACTACTGTTAGTTTTATTAATTAACACAATAACAGTAAAAGGTCAGATATTTAATCCTATAAAATGGACAACAAAAGTTGAGAAAATATCAGATTCAAAATATAAATTAATTACAGAAGCTACTATAAAGGAAAACTGGAGTCTCTATTCTCAAGAAGTACCAAAAGGAGGGCCAATACCAACTACTTTTACTTATGATGATAATGGAGGTAGTTTAAAGTTAGTAGGAAATACAAAAGAGCCTAAAGGGAAAGTTAAATTCACAAAGCTTTTTAGTGAAGAAGGAATGAATATTAAGTCATTCGCTTACAAAGCTGTTTTTGAACAAGAAATAGAATTAGTAGACTTAAAGGTTAAAGAAGTAATTGCATTTGTTGAGTTTATTGCATGTACAGACGAAAAGTGTTTGCCTCCAAAAGAAATTGATTTAGTTTTTGATTTGACAAAGAGCGTTTCTAAGAGCAACGCGATTGCTAACAAAGCTAAACCTGATAATGACTCTGAAGAAAGTAAAAAAGGATTATTAAGTATTTTCTTTATTGCTTTTTTATCTGGTTTTGCAGCATTATTAACACCTTGTGTTTTTCCGATGATTCCTATGACAGTAAGTTTTTTTACAAAACAAAGTAAAAGTAAAGCTAAAGGAATTAAAAATGCCATTATTTATGGGGTATCGATTATTGCAATATATGTTTTATTAGGTACAGTTGTAACCGGTGTTTTTGGGGCTGATGCATTAAACGCACTGTCAACTAATGTTTGGTTTAATATTTCATTTTTCTTGATATTATTAATTTTTGCAGTATCTTTTTTAGGTGCTTTTGAGATTACCTTACCAAGTTCTTGGGCTACAAAAGTAGATTCGCAAGCAGATAGAGGAGGTTTAATTGGTATCTTTTTTATGGCGTTAGCTTTAGCAATTGTATCATTTTCTTGCACAGGTCCTATTGTAGGTACGTTATTAGTTGAAGCAGCATCAAAAGGAGGCTTAGCACCTATAATTGGTATGCTAGGGTTTTCTTTAGCCATTGCATTACCATTTGCATTATTTGCTGCGTTTCCGGGTTGGTTAAATTCGTTGCCAAAATCTGGCGGATGGTTAAATACAGTAAAAGTTGTTTTAGGATTTTTAGAATTAGCATTGGCATTTAAATTTTTATCGAACGCTGATTTAGTAATGCAATTACACTTATTAGAAAGAGAAGTTTTTATTGCAATATGGATTGCTATATTTGGTGCTTTAACACTTTATTTATTAGGTAAAATACAATTACCTCACGATAGTCCACAAAATCATATTTCTGTTGGAAGATTATCTTTAGGATTAGTTGTAGGAGCATTTACTATTTATATGTTGCCAGGTTTATGGGGAGCACCATTAAATTTAATTAGTGCTTTTCCGCCACCTCAACATTATAGCGAATCGCCATACGGAGTAGGATATACAAAACAAAATACAATTACTGTTTCAAATAATAATTCTGAGAATCATAGTAATTTACCTGAAGGAGCTCATTTAATGCCACCTCACGACATTGTTTCTTTTCATGATTACGATAAAGGCCTTGCGTATGCAAAGAAAATTGGTAAACCGGTAATGATAGATTTTACGGGTCATGCTTGTGTTAATTGTCGTAAGATGGAACAAAATGTTTGGGTAAAGCCTAAAGTACTTGATGTTCTGAAAAATAAAGTTGTTTTAATTTCTTTATATGTTGATGATAAAAGAGCTTTAAATGAAGATGAGGTTGTGGATTCTAAATTAAATCCGGGTAAAAAGTTAAAATATATAGGTCAAAAATGGAGTGAATTACAGACCATAAAATACAAGGCAAACTCGCAACCTTTTTATGTTTTAATGGCACATGATGAAACGAATTTAATAGATCCGGTTTCTTACACACCAAATGTTGATGAGTATTATAATTGGTTAGAAAAAGGAATTGCTAATTTTAAAAAATAGCGTGCATAAATAGCACTTTAGATATTTCTAAAGTGTTATTTACGTAGTTTTATAAAATTCTATCAACCGTTATAACTCTATAAGTATTAGAGTTTACCGTTATTTTTATTTGATTATTTTTATTTGAGATGTAAAAATTCTTGCCAATTTTTTTAAAAGACTCAAAGTCTGTGTCTTTTATTGTTTTTTCGATTAAGTTTTCTATTTTCTTTTTTTGATAATAAACAATTTAATTTCTTATTAATTCTATTATACACTAAATTAGTGTAACAGAGATTTTTTAGAATATTTTCTTTGTTTAATTTCATTTATTTTTAAGAGATGCAATTTTTACCATATTTTAGAGTTGTTTATGTAATATAGGTTTGTTAATTAATACCCTAATAGTAAAAATATCTGCAAGAATAGAAGCAAAATAAAATATTAAATTGAGGCGCCAGTTTGTTTAATCTATTAGAAAAAACCCTTCAAATTTCTTAAAATTAAAAAAACGAAACTGGCACTTTTTCAATTTCTTTTTCTTGCTACAAAAATAAAATTAGTTTTGTTAATCTCTATAAATTAATGGTTAAATTTTATAATAAATACAGTATTCATGTAAAGTTTTAGTAAACAGGGTTGTAAATACATTTAATGTTTTATTAAACAAGGTATTTAATTAATTATACAGTTATTTTTATTTATTTATCGCATTTCTTGTTGCACTTGTTTATATTTGAGCGCTATTAGTCAACTAGAACCTATGAAAAGAATTGTAGTCTTGTTTTTATTATTTTTTATATCAAAAATATACGGTCAAGAAACATTACCAATTTACGCTGATTATTTATCTGATAATGTTTATTTATTGCATCCAACAGCAGCTGGTATAGGTGATTGTGGTAAATTGCGATTAACGGCACGGCAACAATGGATCGGTGTAAAAGATGCCCCATCTTTACAAACTGCAAGTTTTCATGCTAAGTTTAATGAAAACTCTAATGCAGCTTATGGTTTTATCCTATTTAATGATAAGAATGGCTACCATTCTCAAAAAGGTTTGCAAGCTACTTATGCATATCACTTAAATTTAGGTAACGAAAATTTATTTAAACAATTATCATTCGGTTTATCAATGTCTGTAGTGCAAAACGAAGTCGATCAAACTAGTTTTGTAAATGACCCCGCTGTAAACCAAGTGATACAGAGTGATTTTTATTTTAATGCAGATTTTGGTGTTTCTTATCACCATAAAGGTTTTTCATCTTATTTTACGGTTAAAAACATTATGCTTTCTGCAAAGAATGATTTGAATCCAAATTTCGAATCTCTAAATCTAAGAAATTATATAGTTGGTGCTGGCTACTTTTTTGGTGATGAAGATAAGCTTCAGTTTGAACCTTCTGCTATGATACAATATAAAGAGCAAACTGGCGAAAAAATTGGTGATATAAACTTTAAAGTTTATAAGAAATTAACAACAACTCAGTTATGGGCGGCATTGTCGTACCGAAGAAGTTTAGATAGTAGTGTGTTTGGTGATGCTCATTATATAACTCCAATTGTTGGAGTAAATTATAAAAATTTAATGTTTGCTTATACATACACACAACAAAGCGGTGATGTAGTTTTTTCTAACGGTGGGTTTCATCAATTATCATTTGGAATAAATGTTTTATGTAGAAAACGTAGAGGATCAGCTTGCCCTAACATAAATGGAAGTTTTTAAAAATCTAAGTAACTAACAATTGCTTTTTCATAATCCTGTAAAATTAGCTTTAAAACTGTTTTATCCTTATTAATATAAAAGGTTGTATTAAGATTAATATTTGCGTTAGACATTAAATTTTCCTTTGTTAAAATATTTCGTGTTTGCCTTGCAACTGCTTCACCTGAATCAATAATTCGTATACAGTTTCCTGTTATTTTTTGTATTTGAGGAATTAAATAAGGATAATGCGTACAACCCAATACAATACAGTCACATTTAGAAAAAAGCATAGGTTTTAAATGTTTCTTTAACAAGTTTGTCATTTCAAGCGAATACATTTTACCATTTTCAATAAGTTCAACAAGTCCTGTTCCAATTTGCTCTACAATTGTAATATTATGATTTATACTAGCAGATGTTTGTTCAAATAACCTACTATTAAGTGTTCCTTTAGTAGCTAAAATACCAATAACACCTGTTTTGGTTTGAATAGATGCAGTTTTAATTGCTGGTTCTATACCAATAAAGGGTACATTATAATTACTTCTTAAATATTCAATTGCATTAGTGGTAGCAGTATTACAAGCTACAACGATAAGTTTACAGCCTTTATTTATTAAAAACTCTGTATTTTTTATAGATAATTTTATAATTTCTTCCTTAGATTTTTGACCATAGGGAGCATTTTTACTGTCCGATAAGTATATTGTATTCTCGTTTGGTAATAGTGCGTGTATTTCCTTCCAAATAGATGTGCCACCTATTCCAGAGTCGAATATACCAATAGGCTGTGAATGATCTTTTTTCATAGTATAACAAAAATAAAAATCCTGCTGAATTCAGCAGGATTTTTATAATATATTTTTAAGATTTTATTAGAAACCTAATTTAGTCTTAACAGCATCGTAAATGTTTTCTCCTTTATCGTATACGATTAAACCTTTACCTGGTGCAGAATCAAATACATAAATAATTCCTTTAGCAGCAGCAACATCTTTAATTGCTTGTTCAGCTTTCTTTAAAATAGGAAGTGTTTTTTCTTGGTATTTTTTTTGCATTTCCTGACCAGCAGCTTGTTCAGCTTTTTTGATTCTTTGTGTATCTTGCTGAATTTCTAAACCTCTCTTTTGATTTACTTCTTGTGTTTGGCTTTTACCCTCTGCTTCATACTTCTTCATTTTAGCTTGTACAGTTTTATACATAGCTTCAATATCATCACGGTAAGTTTTATTTAATTTTTCTAACTCAACCTTCATTGCTTTAGTTGCAGGCATTTCAGATAATAACTTATCAGTGTTTATATGAGCAGTTTTTTGTGCATTTGCCACACTACCTAATCCAATTGTGAAAATTGCAACTAATACTAACGTCTTAAAATGTTTCATCTTTGTTTTTTAATTTAATTTATTGTTCTTTATTCTTGATTTAATTATCTTTTTTTGCTTCAGCTTGTTTCTTTGCTTCTTCTTGAGCCTTTCTTAACGCTTCTTTCTTTTCTTTTAATAGCTTTCTTGCATCAGCTCGTTGCTTTAATTTTGCTTGTCTTTTTTCTTCAATCTGTTTAATTTTAGCAAGCCTATCATTTTGTTTTTTCTTTCTAAGTGCTTCTTTTTTTGCTATTTTATCTTTCTGAGAATCAGTTAAACTTTCGTTTTTAAGCAATTTTTTCTTTTCAGCTATTTTATCTTTCTTCTGTTGCTTTTTCTGATCAATATTTATTATTTTAACAATAAGTTCGCTAATATCGTGTTTTTTGTTTGAATATAGCATAACTAATTCACTAGATTTATCAAAAACAAAATCATATTTCTTTCTAGAAGCTATTGATTGTACAGCACTGTATACCTGATCTTGAATTGGCTTTATCAATTGTCTTCTTAAATTATACATATCTCCCTTTGGGCCAAAGTATAAAGATTCTAACCTGCGTAAAGATTCTTGTTTAATAGTGATATCTTCTTCACGTTCATCTATTAAATCTTTGGTTAAAATGGCTTTTTCATTAGTTAGGTCAGTTTTTAAAACTTCTATAGCTCTTGCTTCCTTATCTAATTTTGTTTTCCATTTTTCTACTTTAGCATCTAAAGAATTTTGAGCTTCTAAATATTCGGGAATATTTTGAAGAATGTATTCCATATCAATATATGCAATACGCTGACTTTTTTGCCCAATAGCAATAGATGTAATAAATAAAAGAACGATTGATAAAATACTTTTTTTCATGTTACTTTAATGTATTTAGAAAAAACCGTGCCAAAAAAACGATTATGAGAAATGTAGGTTTTTAGAACTGTCTTCCGATAATAAAATGTGTTTGCCAGCCAGATTTTTCAGATTGGCCAGGTAAAGGATCAAAACCATGGGCAAAATCAATACCTAATAATCCAAATGCAGGCATAAATATACGAATACCTAAACCAGCTGAACGCTTTAGTTGAAACGGATTAAATTCGCTAAAATTGTTATACGAGTTTCCTGCTTCTAAAAAACCTAAAGTATATATTGATGCTGAAGGTTTATCAGTTATAGAATAACGTAATTCCATTTGAAATTTGTTATATATAGCACCACCATCAATAGATGATATTCTATTATTTTCATAACCTCTTAAACCAATAACTTCACGCCCATCTAATTGTCCTTGTGCAATTCCATCACCTCCAACAAAATATCTTTCAACAGGTGTTAAACCTAATTCATTGTTATAACTTCCTAAATAACCTAACTCAAAATTAGACATTAAAACTAATTTATTGTTAGATGATAGTGATGTATACCATTTACCTTTAGCAGAAAGTTTATAGTATTCTAACCATCTATATTTATCGGCTAAATAAGCCTGTCTTTGATCGTTAGTTGGGTTTTCATCTTCTGTATAATCTTTTCCGTTAACTAATGAGTATGGAAACGTTGCTTTTGCTTTAATGGTAAATTCAGAACCATAGCTTGGAAATATTAAACTAGGTCCGGTAGAGTTACGACTCAAAGCGATAGTATATGCTAAGTTGTTTAAGTTTCCATCGCTAATAACATCGTTTGATGAGCCTACTCGATAACCATAATTTTGTAAATCTATTCTTTGATAACTTATGTTTTGTGATAGTGAGAAATAATCATCAGGCCAGCTTAAACGCCTTCCTAAACCAATTGATGCTCCAATAATACTTAAACTTTGATCTCTGTCTACTCGATTTGTTTGGAAATCAAAACGATATTGATTTGATAAATAAATAGAAAAAGATAAAGATTGTGGTTTTTTACCACCTAACCATGGCTCTGTAAAAGAAAAACTATAAGTATTAAAGGTTCTACTAGCTTGTAAGCGTAATGATAATTTCTGACCATCACCCATTGGTAAAGGTTTGTATGCTTCTTTGTTAAAAATATTTCTAAACGAAAAGTTATTAAAAGATAAACCTAAAGTACCTATAAAAGATCCACCACCATAGCCACCTTGCAGTTCTATTTGACTTCCTCCTTTTTCTACTACAGTAAAATCAATATCTGCGGTTTTATCTTGATAGTTTGGTTTTACATCAGGTGTTACATTTGCATCAAAAAAACCTAATTGACCAATCTCACGAATAGATCTAATAATGTTTTGACGGCTAAATAAATCACCTGGTTTTACACGTAATTCTCTGTAAATAACATGGTCATTTGTTTTTTCATTTCCAAAAACTGTTACTTTTTTTATTGTTGCTTGTTCATCTTCACGAATACGCACTTCTACAGTAATAGAGTCATTTTTAACTTTCGTCTCTATAGCATTTATCTGTGAAAATAAATAACCATTATTATGATACAGGGTTTGAATGTCTTGAGAATTAGGAGTCCCATCTCCAGAAATACGTTCTTTTAAAACTTTACCATTATATATATCACCTTTATCGATACGTAATAAATTTTGTAAAAAACGATCAGGGTATTTTTTATTTCCAATAAATTTTATTTCATCAAAACGATATTGACGGCCTTCTTCTATAGTTATATCAAGATTAATAGTGTTGTCATTATTCCAAGTAAGCTTGTCGGATAAGATTCGTGCATCACGGTATCCGCTTTCGCTATATTTTTCAAGAATATTTTCTAAATCTTCTTTGTAGTCTTCTAATATATATTTAGATGATTTCCAGAAGCGACCAAATATCTTACGTTTGGTGTTTTTCATTATCCCACGTAAGGTGCTATTAGACATTGCCTCATTGCCGATAAAATTAATTTCCTTAATTTTTATACGACTACCTTTGTCTACAAAAATGTCCATACTAACTGTGTTTATGTCAGATGTGTCTATTTTTGTGTTTAATGATACTTTAGTTTTTAAAAAACCTTTATCGGTATATTTCTTTTTTATATAGTTTCTTGTGGTTACGATTAAGTTATCTGTAACCATAGTACCTTTTTTAAGCTCTGTTTCTTTTTTAAGTTCTTTGGATTTAGATTTACTAAGACCAGCAACAGTTATGTTGGTTAATTGAGGTAGTTCTTTAACATCAAATAAAAGATAAACAGTTTCGCCATCTTTTTTAGAAAGATAAACATCAACTTCACTAAACTGTTTGCTTTCATAGAGCTTTTTAATAGCACTTGTAAGTTTATCACCAGGTAGTTTTATCTCTTGGCCATCAATTAAACCAGTATAAACCCTAATGGTTTGCTCGCTGAATTTTTGTAAACCAACAACTGTAATTCCGCCTAGAATATATTGTTCTCCTTTTTTGTAAGAAATAACATTACCAATGGCAGTACTATCTTTAGTTATGGTGTTTTGTGCTTGTGTATTCGCCGTTAAAAAGGCGATTAAAAATACTACTAAATAAGAATATTTATTCATTGGTCTCAATCTGTTCACTTGTTTTTCCAAATCTTCTTTCTCTGTCTTGGTAATCTATTACGGCATCAAAAAGATCTTCTCTTCTAAAATCAGGCCATAATATTTCTGTAAAATATAATTCGGCATATGCTATTTGCCAAAGCAGAAAATTACTGATTCGTTGTTCCCCACTTGTACGTATCAATAAATCAACGTCGGGCAAATTAAATGTATATAAATGGTTATTTATAATTTTTTCGT
>CAXHZZ010000053.1:0-15703 GCA_964021635.1 uncultured Tenacibaculum sp. | reverse complement strand
AAAAAAGCAACCAAATTTGGTTGCTTTTTTTATTCTTTATATTAAAAAGGAAACATTTAAATAGATTCTCCTAACTCTTTTAGTTTAGAGGTATTTTCTGCCATCATTAACTCATCTATAATTTTTTGGATATCTCCATTTATAATATTCGACAAGTCATATAATGTCAATCCGATTCTGTGGTCTGTCATACGACCTTGCGGAAAGTTATACGTTCTAATCTTTGCAGATCTATCTCCAGAAGTAACCATCGTACCTCTTTTTAAAGCATCCTCAGCATTTTTCTTAGCCAATTCCATTTCGTATAAACGAGAACGTAATACTTTAAAAGCCTTTTCTTTATTTTTATGTTGCGATTTCTGATCTTGACATTGCGCTACTAAACCAGTAGGAATGTGCGTTAATCGTACTGCCGAATAAGTTGTGTTTACCGACTGACCTCCTGGACCTGAAGAACAGAAAAAATCGATTCTTACATCCTTTGGGTTTATCTCTACATCAAACTCTTCTGCTTCCGGAAAAACCATACAAGTAGCTGCCGATGTATGTACACGACCTTGAGTTTCTGTTTGCGGTACACGTTGCACACGGTGCACTCCTGCCTCAAACTTTAAAGTTCCGTAAACATCATCTCCAGAAACTTCAAATTGAATCTCTTTAAATCCACCATTGGTTCCCTCAGAATAATCAACCGTACTTACTTTCCAGCCTCTACCTTCACAGTATTTAGTATACATTCTAAATAATTCTCCTGCAAAAATACTTGCTTCGTCACCACCTGCACCAGCTCTCAATTCTACAACGGCATTTTTGGCATCTTCTGGGTCTTTAGGTATTAACATGAATTTTATTTCATCTTCTAAAACCGGAATACGCTTTTTAGCCTCATCCATTTCAATTTTAGCCATCTCAGTCATTTCAGCATCACTTCCGTCTGCAATAATTTCCTTAGCCTCTTCAATTGAATCAGTTAGACTTTTATATTCATTACCTTTTTCTACAACCTTACCTAAATCTTTATATTCTTTACTTAATTTAGCGTAACGTTTTTGATCCATTATAATATCTGGCTGGATAATTAAATCCGAAACCTCATCATAACGTTGTTTTATAATTCTAATTTTATCTAACATCTTCTAACTTTTCTGGTTTGCGAATTTACGTTTTTTATCGGAATTATTTTTAAAATTCAATTAACTATATTTGATTTAAAACCGATTCATTAATAATGAAAAAATTGCAGCTTTATTTTCTTTTTTATAAAACTAAGTTTTTCCTTCCCTTGGCACTTACTCTTTTTGTGGTATTTAAATACAAAATGATGCCATTAGCTGTACTTGCCTTACTTACAGCCTCTTTATTAGTTTGGTTTTATCAGAATTTTATTAATGACGCTAAAAAAGAAAAATTATATTTTTATTACAATATGGGCATTACAGAACTTAAACTATATGCTTTCGTTTTTTTTATCAATCTTATTATTACCATAACGCTAAACATTTGTATGAAATGGATTGTTTAGAAATTGATAATATCGAACTAAATTTTGGCGCTACCAAAATTTTAAAAGCCATTTACTTTAAAGCCGAAAAAGGAAAAATTACAGGTATTTTAGGAAGCAACGGTTCTGGTAAAACATCTTTATTAAGAATTATTTTTGGCGAACTGCAACCAAAAAGCAAGCTGCTTAGAATAGATAGCAAACCTATTTTAACGCCACTTTACAAAAAAGGAATTGTTAAATATTTACCTCAGTTTCATATCATACCTGACACTATTTCTTTGCAAGAAGGTTTTAAATTCTTCAATGCTTCGCTTGTTGATTTCCTGACTGATTTCCCTCACTTCAAATCTCAGAAACAACATCGTTTCTCTGAGTTTTCTGGAGGTGAAAAAAGATTGATAGAAACCTACATAATCCTAAAATCTGATGCAAAAATTGTACTATTTGATGAGCCTTTTTCTCATTTAGCACCGCTTTATATTAAAAAATTAAAAGAAGTACTAGAAATTGAAAAACAGCATAAAATAATTATTATTACCGATCATTTATATAAAGATATTTTAGATATTTCTAACACTCTGTATTTACTAAAAGATGGCTGGAGCAGGTTATTAAAATCTCCCGAAGAATTAATTCAATACAATTATGTAAATGCCTTATAAAAATCCAAACTTATGAAAAACTACTTTCTTTTATTCTTTGTAATCACATTATTTTCTTGTAAAAAAGCACAAAAACCAAAACCCAATTGGCTCGTTGGTAAATGGGAACGTGTAAATGAAAAACCAGGTAAAAGTACCTTCGATTTTTGGAACAAAGATTTAACAGCGATCGGTTTTACTTTAAAAGAATCGGACACTATTTTTAAAGAAATAATGAGCATCGTAACTATTAAAGACACATTGCATTTAAAAATTGAAGGTGTAAACGAAAAACCTACTTTATTTAAGTTTACCCAACAAACAGACACTTCTTTTGTATGCGAAAACCAAGAAAATGAATTCCCTAAAAAGATTCATTATTTTTTAGACAAACAGCAATTAAAATGTAAAATTTCTAATGAGGAATTTTATGTAGATTTTGTTTTTGACAAACAGTAAATTATTAATTATTTTTAAAACCCAGTATACAAAGAGAATAAATTTCCCCTATGAATGAAGATATTAAATATTACAATAATTTAAAAAAATCTGAACAAAGCTTAGTTAAATTATTGGCTGACGAGTCTTATTTTCATGAAATACCTATGACTTGGTATGTTATAGTTGTTGATATTGAAAATTCTACAAAAGCTGTTAACGAAGGCAAACACCATCAAGTAAACCTTACTGCAACCGGTGCTATTATCTCTGTTTTGAATACTATTAGAAAAGAGAAAAAAAATATTGAAATACCTTATTTTTTTGGCGGTGATGGAGCTACATTTATAATCCCCATGGTTTTACTAAAGAAAATTATTTTAGTTTTAGAAAACTACAGCCATCATATTAAAATAAATACTAATTTAATACTTAGAGTAGGCCACATATCTATTAAAAAATTAGCTTCTGAAAAACATAATTTAAAGATTGCAAAACATCAACTAACAGCACAACTAACAATTCCGGTTGTACTAGGAAATAGTTTAAAAAAAGCCGAGGAGTTTATTAAAAAAAACTTTAAAGAAAAAGACTCTTTTAACTTTAAAGAAAATCTTTTAAACTTAGAAGGTATGGAGTGCAGGTGGAAACAAATAAAACCCAATAACAATAAACAAAGAGTTATTTGTTTATTACTTGATTCTACATCAGAAATACAACAAAGAGAAATTTATAAAAATGTACTTAGTGAAATAGATTTAAATTTTGGAACTTTTAATACAAGACAACCTATAATAGCTACACAATTAAAATTAAACTATAAACTTTCTAAAATTTGGCAAGAAATGAAAGTGAGTCTTACTAATAAAAATTTTATTTACTTATTAAAAAACTGGACCTCTACTTTGATTGGTAAGTTTTACCTAAACCTTTCTAAAGACGGTAAACAATACTTAAACCAAATTAGCCAATTATCTCATACTTTTATGTTAGACGGTATGATAAATACTATTTTTATTGCTGATGAAGACAAGATTAAACCTTTTATAGAGCACTTAGATAAATTAGAAAGAGATAAAAAAATTATATATGGTATTCATATAACACACGCTTCTGTAATGTCGTGCTACGTATTAGATAGAAAAACAAAGCATTCTCATTTTGTTGATGGTACTGAGGGTGGGTACACGTCGGCTGCTAAAATGCTAAAAATAAAACTAAAGAACCTCTAATTTATAACCAACACCATGTATGTTGGTTAATTTAATAGATGAGTCTTCTTTTAGTTTTTTTCGCAATTTAGAAATATAAGTATCCAAGCTTCTTCCAACAAAAACACCATTATCTTCCCATACTTTTTTGGTAAGATCCTCTCGTTTTATAATTTGATTTGGATTAGCAACAAATATTACAAGAATTTCACATTCTTTTTTAGATAGCCTTATTTCAATTGCTTTTTTTACCAATTTATTTTGTGTTGGATAAAACTGAAAACTTCCTATTTTTATGTGCTCTTGTTCATTTTCATTTTCATTTCCATTAACAACTTTCTTTTTTCTAGAAAACAGCATATGAATTATAAAAACGATTATCAAAAGAAGCAACCCTATTAAAAATAAATTTTTACACGAAAAAGGAACTTCATGTCTAAGAAATACAACCTGAATTACATAACACCCTTTAGGTAAAATACGTTCTCTGCACGGTATTATTGTATTCGCTTTTAAAGCACTGTTTTGATAACTATAACTTACTTCACTATCTAAACATCGCAATACTTCTACCCTATAATCGTTTGGTAACTTTACTTTACTAAAACTAATATTTATAAAAGTAACTAAATTATCTGGCTCAAAAGAAAACTCTTTTTGAAAAGATAATTCATACTTCCTATTTTCTAATTCGATAATTGGTAAAACCAACGATGTTGCATCTTTATCCGAAAGTAATAATTGGTTACCTACATCTCGTAAAGAAACCTTTACTCTTTCTGCAAAGTCTTCTCTTTTATTATCTGTCGCAGAAAAAAACCATCCTAAAAAAAGAAAAAAAGCAAAGCCACTATATGTATAAATTTTGTTTTTGTTCATAATCTTGGTAAATAACATATATTTTTATGACTTTTTACAACTGTTTACACTTCTTTTACAATTTTTTGACATCGTTTAAAACACCTATTTTTAGTTTTATCAAAAATAACGAATTAATGATAAATTGATTCTGCTAAAGATATAACCAAATCCTTTTTATCTTTTACAGTTTAAAATATTATTGATAAATATTTCATTTACTTAAGCTTTAACTCTAGTCAGATATTTCACTTCTTTTAATTGTAAAATCAACTCGAGTTAAGAGAAAATTATCAAAATGTATAATAAGTTAAACTAATTAAAAACAAAAAACCTCAGTTATTAAACTGAGGTTTTTAAATATAAAATACTTTTATTTTAATACTCAAAAGTTCCAAACTCACTATTTATAGTCAGTTTTTTAGTATCAGAAGCTGCTACTCTACCTATAATTTTAGCATTTACATTGTAGCTTTTAGAAATAGCTATAATATCTTCAGCTACTTCTGGCGATACATAAAGCTCCATTCTGTGTCCGCAATTAAATACCTGATACATTTCCTTCCAATCTGTTTTAGACTGTGTTTGTATCAGCTTAAATAAAGGCGGAATCGGAAACATATTGTCTTTTATAATATGTAATTCATCCACAAAGTGCAAAATTTTAGTTTGCGCTCCACCAGAACAATGAATCATTCCATGAACAGTATCTGAATTAAATTTAGATAAGATCTCTTTAATAATCGGCGCATACGTTCTTGTTGGCGACAATACCAATTTACCTGCATCGATAGGAGAATCCTCTACTGCATCGGTTAATTTTGCGTTACCAGAATACACTAAATCAGCAGGAACTGCCGCATCATAACTCTCAGGATATTTAGTTGCTAAATAGTTAGCAAAAACATCATGGCGGGCAGATGTTAATCCATTAGATCCCATCCCTCCATTATATTCAGTTTCGTATGTTGCTTGCCCAAAAGATTCTAAACCAACAATTACATCGCCGGCTTTAATATTTGCATTATCAATAACATCAGTACGTTTCATACGTGCCGTTACGGTAGAATCTACAATAATCGTACGCACTAAATCACCAACATCAGCAGTTTCACCACCGGTTGAATGAATGGTTACTCCAAAAACTTTTAAGTCTTCGATCAACTCTTCTGTTCCGTTAATGATTGCTGATAAAACTTCTCCTGGAATTTTACTTTTATTACGACCAATAGTTGATGATAACATAATATTATCTGTAGCACCTACACATAATAAATCATCAATATTCATAATTAGTGCATCTTGTGCAATTCCTTTCCAAACAGAAATATCTCCTGTTTCTTTCCAATACATATATGCCAAAGACGACTTTGTTCCTGCCCCATCTGCATGCATTATCAAACAATAATCATCATCATTGGTTAAATAATCGGGAACAATTTTACAAAAAGCTTTTGGAAACAAGCCTTTGTCTATATTTTTAATTGCATTGTGCACATCTTCTTTAGATGCTGATACTCCGCGCTGTGCGTAGCGTTTAGATACTTCGTTACTCATGTGTTGTGTTGTTGTTATTGCAAATTTAGTTTATCTAAATTTTAAATCAATAAAAAAGCGAACGTTTTTTAACATTCGCTTTTTTATTGATTTACCACTATCTTATTCCCAATCTGGCATGGTTGCATTTGTAAATAAGGTTACTCTTTCAATTGAACCTGACAAATTCGTTTTTGTTATGTTTTTTTGAGAAATACCATCGTTAGAGGTGTTTACAAAAATAACCTCTGCTTCGTTAGGTGAAAACCTAGAATCTAAATCATTTGTACCTGTATCTTTATCGTTATCTGAGATATCGGTAAAACTCATGTCGGTAAAATCATAAATAAACATTCTAGTATCTAATTGCCTATAATTTGTTGCTTGATGATCAGATATATCTCTAGAGAATAGTAATTTATTACCTGATGCTGATAAATTTAAACCTCCTAAAGCACCTTGGACTCCGGTGATTACAGTACTTAAAACAGTTCCGTTTAAATCGATCATAAAAATAGAACCACTATAACCGCTAGCGTTATTAGTTTTTAAAGCTATTTTTAATCCATCATTACTCCAATCACATTCTGAGATTAAGCTACCATCTGCTGTTTCATATAGTTTTTGCAATCCGCTTCCATCTTTATTTATTGAATATAATTTATTAAAATAAGCGTATAATAACTTGCTTCCATCTGGTGACCAAGAAAAATCGAGTTCATTTAAATTAAAGCCAGCTACAGGAATTGTAGATGTTACCTTTTTTACATCACCTCCATTTGTTTTCATGGTATACAAATGAGTCTCATTATTATCAATCCTTAAAAAAGCTATTAAATTAGTTACATTATTTTTTCTAGGTCTCCATGAATTTAAGCTTAAACTCGTAAGCTGTACTTCATTTAAAACTTCATTATTAACATCGTCATAGCTTGCTGAATAAATTACATTATTACTTGCCACATTTTTAACGTAAAAATATCTATTTGCAGGATCTTCTTTAATCGTAAACGATCTAATACTACTTATAACCTCTGCATTTATATCGTCTGTTACCTCAATACTCCAAAAATATTTTGCGTCGTATTTTAAATCAGATAGCGTATAACTTTTGTCTTTTATGCCGGTTATTCTGGTTACATCATTATTAAAATCATTTCTAATTTCAATTGTAAATGTTAATTCATCTCCGTCTATATCGGTTGAGTCCCATAACAATGTTACATTATTAAGTAAATCTACTGCACCATCTTCGGGTGTTATTAATACGGGCTTAGTTGGCGGTTTATTTAAAGCTGTTGAAATTTGCATTTCTAAAACAACATTAACAACTCCTTCTTCTCCTACTGTAACACCTTCAAACTCGTCTAAATATCCTTCTTTTGCTGCCTGAACTGAATATTCTTGCGTCTCTATGTTTTCGAACTTAAAGTTACCTTCAGTATCAGTAAATACAGTATTATTAGTAGGTGAAATGGTTATTTTAACATTCTCCAAAGGAGCAAAACCTTCTTTTTCAACCACTTTACCAGTTAAATCTCCGTATTCTACCAAACCAATCGTACCATCTTCACCACAACTAAAAAAAAGAAGTGTTATTAATAGTATACTTATTATTTTTATTACTTTTTTCATTTAAATTTTGTTTAAAAATATACATTAATACCAGCTCCAAAACGCCAAACTAAATCATCCTTCTCTCCTACAACTTGCCTATCTAAGTTATCACTTAACAGCATATTGTATTCACCATTCATAAAAAAACCTATCTTGTTTGTAATTAAATACTCAATTCCTAGACTTCCTTGAAGTTTAAAAAAAGTATCTTCTAAATTTTTTCTAGATATAGAGCCTACTCCTCCATAAATATAAGGTGTGAGTTTTTCGTACGGCAAAACTGTGTATTCTATATTAAGACCAGATGATATAAATGCCTCATTAAAAACATCTTTATTACCTAACTCAAACCGACCAATTGTTGCCCAAAAATTAAATTTAGAATCATTAAATAAGTATTTTAATTTAATATCGAAACCAAATTGATATGTTGAGTTTGCATAATCTCCTTTTATTTGAGAAACTCCCATACTTGTTCCTGCCGCAAACTTGCCTCTTCTTTCTTGTTGTTTTCGGTTATATAATTTTAAATTATCTGTTTCTAATTTCTCTTTTCTGTATTCTTCTTTGATATAATCTATTGCTGGTTTTCCTCCTTTTGGCTGCCATACTCCATCTACAATACCTTCTACAATTAACAAGTCTACCGCTTTATTTATAGCTTCTTTTACTGCCAGTTGAGCTGGTTCATTTTTAGTAACTCCTGTTTCAACCTCTAACAATCTTCTTAAAGCTACGTAACGATATAAATTTGCAGATATACCTTGTGATAAAATAGTCTTTGAAACGTATACGTTTTTTAAAATTTCTCCTGTAGATGTTGATACAATTCTTAAATACACTGTAATTCTGTCTTGTCTGTATTGATTTGAAGCTCCTACACCAAAGTATCGTAAACCTGAGCCACCTGTTATAATATTAGAATCATAAGAAACAACACCTCCTTCAATAATAGTTCCTGCAAAAAGTAAAGGCGGCATTGTTACCTTTTTTCCGTTTGCATATTCTTGGCGTGTATTTCTTATTATTTGTCGTTCATTTAAAAGGTTTCCAATATTTTCTCTTTCGATAGGTCTAAACCAACCCGATTCTTCTAAAGATTTTAATAAAATTGTAGTTCCTCCTTGAGTTACTGCTGTACTAAATGTAGATCCGTTTTGTACTGGTTTGTATTGCCCTGTTTGATCTCTAAATTTATAAACTCCAACAACAATTTTATCCGAAGGAAGAAAACTTTTTGCTAAAAACTTAGGTGATGTACTCTCGCCAATTCTAGCCTTTGTTTGTGTAAATGGTTGATTAAAATAAGCTCCGCAGCTCGTTAACAAACTAGGTGTTAACAAGTAAATTATACTTGTAGTTTTTTTCATAGTAATCTTAATTACCGTTAGGGATTGTTATTTGAGTTTGCTCGCCGTTTGTAACATTAAGTATGCTTACATTTAAGCCATTTGTTCCTGGAGTTATCTCGACAACTAAATCGCCAAATGTATAGGTTCCAACTGTTAAGTTGGTATCACCTAATTGTTGTTGAAACAAACTTTGTGACAATGAACTAAGCAATCTGTTATTTAAACTATTCGTAAAATTTTCTAAAGCTGTTGGTGTATCTCTTTGAGCATCTGTATCTTCTGTAAAATCATTCTGAGCTGTTGCCGATGCAAGAATTTGCTGATAATTAAAAGCATCTCCACCAAAAAATGGACTTATTGGTTTATACACCAAATCTTGTGAATACACAAGACTAGAAATAATAAATAGAGTAAATAGTAATTTTTGTTTCATAACAATAAGGTTATTTAGTTTCTATATTCTTTTTTGGAAAGTGGTTTTCCTCTGTTGATTATGTACTCTTAACTTCTCCATCGCCTTTGCAACATTATATTTTAAATAATCTTCTTCTGGTCTAGCAAAAAACTCATGTATTTTTTTTCTATCAACTTCTACTGATAACATACTACTACGACCCATTGCTGGTTTTTCTAGTATTTTTATAATAAACGGGTAATTTTTACCTGTTACTATATATTCTTTGTAAAAAAAATCGTGATATTCTTTACCAATCTTTGTTTTAGCTTCATCTATAACAATTCCTTTAATTAAAAACTGTTCTTCATTAACCTCTCTATTAACTATTTTTTTCTTTTGGCAAGAAGAATAAAGTATCTCTATTTATTAATTTTCCTTTATATTTTATAAATAAATACATCTTTAACTCTTCGTTCTTTTTGATATTTATTTTAATTGTAGATAATTGTTTTTCTTCTTTCGGTTTTAATGAAAAATCATTTGATTGGTTATTTTTTGAAAGGTTGCCTGAGCTTCCTTTTTTTAACACTACAAAATTGTAATTAAGCTCATTTATAAAAAAATCTTCTTCACTTACTGCTTGTGCTCTTAATGTTAAAAAATCATCTGTTCTTGTTGAATTAATAACTCCTTTAACTTTATAAACATCAAACTCTTGTGCAAAAGAAAAGATTGTAAAAAAAACTATAAAAATTAAAATCAATGCTTTATTTTTCATACTACAATCTCTAACTAGTAATTAAGAATACTCATTTTAGCTCCTCCGAACTGAGTTATTGTAAGGTTTTTAAACAATGAATTTGTTCCTTTTATTTTTAATGAATTTGAATTTCCCGTTTGTTGCACTCCTAAATTAATCGATTGATTATTGCTATAATTTAAGAATTGATAATAATTATTATTTCCTAATTGAGATAGCTTATGCTCACCATAAGACACCTTATCATCTATATTAGCAACATTCTTATTACCAATTTGTTTCAATGATATTATACTCGTGGTCTGTTGTGATTTGTTATGAAAATCACTAATCGTAGTTGTGTTTAATTGCACTTGGTTTGAAAAGTAGCTTGGTACTTTTTCATCTTGCCCCTGTACTAAAACTGAAAACAAGAAAACAAAAACAACAAGAATTTTTTTAATTGATTTCATCACTTTGTGTTTTTAAATAAAAAAGTGGAGAGAGAATAAACATCCTCTCTCCACTTTTAAACTGTTAAATACTACCTAGACCAGATTGAATAACCTGAGCCGTGTTCATGTTACTTCTTTGCAATACACATGAAGCATTGTTACCTCATGCATAAGCATTTTGATTAACTTTAGATTGGTTATCATTACCAATTTGATTAACCAAACTACAATTATTACCCATATCTGAATATTGATCAACACATGATTTATTATCGTTCCCTACCTGATTAACCGTAGATATGTTACAAATAGCAGGGTCATCAGTGGTTGTTACCTGCGTTTCATTAGATTCGTTTCCATTACCTGTTTGATATACAGAGGCATAATTATGGCTACCTGTTTGATCTTGTTCTGCAGCATTATTGTCTCCTACTTGATTAGCAAATGCTTCGCTACCGCTAGATTGATTAGGTCCGCTAGATTGTTTTTGAACAGCAGGATTATCATTACCATATTGGTAAGCAGACGCTTGATTATTATCATAACGCTGTCTTTGATTTGACTTATTACCATTTCCCATCTGAAATGCATATGTTTCATTTCCTTCAGCTTGTCCGACCCCTACATCTTGTTTTGCGTAGTTATCATCTCCTCTTTGAAAAACTCTAGATTTATTGTCATTCCCAAACTGCTTAATATCTGCACCGTTTACATAACCTGCCTGATCAGTAGAAGCTAAATTACCAGAACCACCTGGAATAAAATTAGAGTTATCCTGTCTTATTAAAGACATATTACTGTTTCCGTCTTGCTGGCCTTTTGCTTCATTACTATCTCCAACTTGTTGAATATTTACTTTATTTTTACCTTCCATAACAAAACCATCAGGCATTAGCGCTTGTTCTACTTCACAATCTGCGCATGCAGGCCTATTGCTATTTACCCATGTTTCTGCGTGGACTGTTGATTTTGCAGTTTTTCCTATAGCATCGCTATTTCCAATACTTGTTTGAACATTTTGCGTTTGAGAAAACGCGATTCCTGTAGCTAAAAAAGCTGCTACTATTAGTAATTTTTTCATAATAATATAATTTTAAAATACGTTTAATTAATTTCTAGCACAACACAGTTATACTACTTTTTAAAAAGTATAAAACTGGGGATGCTACTAAAATTCAGGGTAAAATAAAATTACTAGGGTAAAATGTAATGACTAAGGAGTGTCATTTTCCATTTTCATCAACCTTAAAAAGGCAGTCGTAAAAAACTATATAGTTTGCGTGTTTAAACACTGATAATATACAAACTATTCATTTCTATTACAAAGGGTAAATAATTAATAAATAGCATTAAACATATATTAAAAACCAAAAAAACAAGTAATATATAGGGATTAACCTCTTTTTTTATTTTTAACAAAACTAAAAAAAAGCCCCCCCTAATCACATAAAGAAATTTCTTTAAAAAAAAGAGTTTTTATTACTTTGTAAACAGCAACTCTCTATACTTTGTTAAAGGCCATAAGTTGTCATCCACCATAAGTTCTAGCTTATCGCAGTGATAGCGAATATCAGTAAAAAAAGGTTTCACATTATAACAATAACTATCTGCATTTTCTTGACCATTAAGCTTATTTGACTTTTTACGTTCTTCGGTCATTCTTTCAATATTCGAGTTAATTTCCGCTATATGAATCGATATTGTTTTAATTAAATCAATCTGTTCTTTAGCATATTGTTCAAACCCTTTTCCGAAAATTTCCTTTAATCCTTTTACATTTTCTATCAATGTATTTTGATATTGAATTGCTGTAGGAATAACATGGTTTCTTGCAATATCTCCTAAAACTCTACTTTCTATCTGAATACGTTTAGAATACTCTTCTAATTCGATTTCATGCCGTGCGGCTACCTCTACTGTATTCATCACATTCATTTCTGTAAAAAGCGAAATAGCTTTTTTAGAAATTTTAGCTTTCAAAGCTTCAGGAGTTGTTTTATTATTACTTAAACCTCGCTTTAAAGCCTCTTTTTCCCATGCTTTACCATAACCGTCACCTTCAAACCTAATTTTCTTTGATGCTTTGATATACTCTCGTAAGACATTAAAAACTGCCTCATCTTTTTTTAATTTTTTAGCATCTATCAATTCATCTACCTCTATTTTAAACTCTTTTAATTGCTTTGCTATAATCGTATTTAAAACTGTCATAGGTCCTGCACAATTAGACCAAGAACCAACAGCGCGCAATTCGAATTTATTTCCTGTAAAAGCAAATGGAGATGTTCTGTTTCTATCTGTATTATCTAATAATATTTCAGGAATTTTACCTACAATATTCAACTTTAAATCTGTTTTCTCTTGCGGCGACAATTTTCCTTTTGTTACATTTTCTAACTCGTCTAACACTTCCGATAATTGCGAACCTATAAATACAGATATAATTGCTGGCGGAGCCTCATTTGCTCCTAAACGATGATCGTTACTTGCGCTAGCAATTGACGCCCTAATTAACTCTTCATAGTCGTAAACTGCTTTTATAGTATTTACAAAAAAGGTTAAAAACTGTAAATTTTTCATTGGCGTTTTACCCGGACTTAATAAATTAACTCCGGTATTTGTTGCCAAAGACCAATTATTATGTTTACCTGAACCATTAATTCCTTTAAATGGTTTTTCGTGAAACAATACTTTAAATTGATGACGCTGCGATACTTTTTCCATCACATCCATTAATAGCGAATTATGATCTACCGCTAAATTGGCTTCTTCAAAAATTGGTGCCAATTCAAACTGATTCGGCGCAACCTCATTATGGCGTGTCTTTACAGGAACTCCTAACAACATACATTCCTGTTCCAAATCACGCATAAAACTCATCACTCTATCAGGAATAGAGCCAAAATAATGGTCATCTAATTGCTGTCCTTTTGCTGGTGAATGGCCTAACAAAGTTCGTCCTGTCATCATTAAATCAGGGCGTGCAGACATTAAAGCCGTATCTATTAAAAAATACTCCTGCTCCCAACCCAAAGTGGCATTTACTTTCGATACATTTTTATCAAAATACTTACAAACGGCAGTTGCAGCTGTATCTACAGCCTGTAAGGCTCTTAACAAAGGCGCTTTATTATCTAATGCTTCTCCTGTATATGCTACAAAAACAGTTGGTATACATAATGTTGTACCATATATAAATGCGGGCGATGTAGGGTCCCAAGCTGTATAACCACGAGCTTCAAATGTATTTCTAATTCCGCCATGCGGAAAACTAGACGCATCTGGTTCTTGCTGTACTAATTGCTCTCCATCAAAACGCTCCATTGCAGCACCTCCATCAATAGTGTCAAAAAAAGCATCGTGCTTTTCAGCTGTAGCACCTGTTAAGGGCTGAAACCAATGTGTATAATGCGTTGCTCCTTTAGATAATGCCCAATCTTTCATGCTTACTGCTATTTGATCGGCAACTTTTCTATCTATTTTACTTCCAAATTCAATTGCATCCTTAACACTCTGATAAGCATCTCTAGTCATATACTGACGCATCGCTTGCTCATTAAAAACATTTTTTCCAAACAATTCAGAGCGACGTCCTTTTTCTTCTATAAAGACTGGTTTTCTATGTAAAGTTTCTTTTAAAGCGCTAAATCTTAAAGTAGACATTGTATATGGTGTAAAATTCGATATCAAAAATACAAAATATAATTTATTTCAAACATCACCCCCTAAAAAATAGGGTTAAAATTAAATTAAAGTTAATTTTTAAAGTTTAACCCCTATAAATTTTAATATTAAATATAAAATATTCATTTTTGCATTGAATTTGATTATAAACACATTCCGATATTATCATGGCAAAAATTAAGTTAGAATACATTTGGTTAGACGGTTATAAACCAACACAAAACCTAAGAAGCAAAACAAAAGTTGAAGAACACGATAATTTTCAAGGAACAATTGAAGAGATAGGAAATTGGTCTTTTGATGGATCTTCTACAAAACAAGCTTCTGGTGGTGCATCAGACTGCTTACTTGTTCCTGTGGCAATTTACCCAGATCCTGCAAGAGTTAATGGCTATTTAGTTATGACAGAAGTTATGAATGCAGATGGTACGCCGCACGAAACTAACGGAAGAGCTACTATTGATGATAATGATAATGATTTTTGGTTTGGATTTGAGCAAGAGTATTTTATTATGGATACCGCAACTCAACTACCTTTAGGGTTCCCTATTGGCGGTTACCCAGGACCGCAAGGAATGTATTATTGTTCTGTAGGCGGAAGAAATACACATGGTAGAGATTTCGTTGAAGAACATGCTAATTTATGTATTGAAGCAGGATTAAATTTTGAAGGAATTAACCAAGAAGTTGCCTCAGGCCAATGGGAATATCAATTATTTGCAAAAGGAGCAAAAAAAGCAGGTGATGAAATTTGGATATCTAGATATTTATTAGATCGATTAACAGAAAAATATGGTTACTATATTGAGTATCACCCTAAACCTGTAAAAGGAGATTGGAATGGTTCTGGAATGCACGCCAATTTCTCTAATGAAGTTTTAAGAACTTGTGGTTCTCAAGAAATATATGAAACTATTTGCGAAGCATTTAGACCTGTAACTAAAGAACACATTGCTGTTTACGGAGCTTACAATGACGAACGTTTAACAGGATTACATGAAACAGCTTCTATAACAGACTTTAGTTTTGGTGTTTCAGACAGAGGGGCATCAATACGTATACCAATAATTACTGTAGAAAAAGGATGGAAAGGATGGCTAGAGGACAGAAGACCTGCTTCTAACGGTGATCCTTATAAAATTGCAGCGAGAATTATTAAAACAGTAAAACCAGTAAGCGAACAATTCAAATAAATAATTTCCATAACAACACACACTAACAACACACACTAACAACACACACTAACAACACACACTAACAACACACACTAA
>CAXHZZ010000052.1:0-16486 GCA_964021635.1 uncultured Tenacibaculum sp. | reverse complement strand
GTTTTTTGTAATTCATAATCGGCAGGAGTTGCAGAAACGTAAATTACTTGATTTTGTAACAATTCAAATTCATCAAACTTTAACGGTCGATTGTCCATCGCCGCAGGTAAACGGAATCCGTATTCTACCAAGTTTTCCTTTCTACTTCTGTCTCCACCATACATGGCATGTGTTTGCGGAATGGTAACGTGGCTTTCGTCAATTACCATTAAATAATCTTCTGGAAAATAATCTAACAAACAGAACGGGCGCGTACCAGGATCACGACCATCTAAATAACGAGAATAATTTTCAATACCCGAACAATAGCCTAATTCACGAATCATTTCTAAATCGAATTCGGTGCGTTCTAACAATCGTTTAGCTTCTAAATGCTTACCTATTTCTTTAAAATAATCTACCTGTTTAACCATGTCTTCCTGTATTTTATGAATCGCGTTTTGCAATACATCAGGCGAGGTAACAAACAAGTTTGCAGGATAAATAGTTAGTTCGGTTAATTTTTCAATTATTTGATTGTTCTCTATATTAAAAGTTTCAATTTCTTCAATTTCATCACCAAAAAAATGCACACGATAACCGCTATCACCGTACGACGGATAAATAGTAACAACATCACCTTTTACTTTAAAAGTTCCGCTTTTTATCTCTATTTCAGTTCTAGAATACAAACTGGTAACCAATTGATGTAAGAATTTGGTGCGCGAAATTTGCTGATCTACTTTAATCGGAATTACATTTTTCTTAAACTCATTAGGGTTTCCGATACCGTACAAACAAGAAACAGATGCAATTACAATAATATCTCTACGACCCGAAAGTAGGGAAGAGGAAGTGCTAATTCGCAAGCGTTCTATTTCATCATTTATAGATAAATCTTTTTCGATAAAAGTACCTGTAACAGGAATGTAGGCTTCTGGTTGATAGTAATCATAATAAGAAACAAAATACTCTACAGCATTGTTCGGAAAAAATTGCTTAAACTCAGAATATAATTGAGCCGCCAATGTTTTGTTGTGTGCCAATACCAAGGTAGGTCGGTTTACTTCGGCAACAACATTGGCAACCGTAAAGGTTTTACCAGAACCCGTAACACCCAATAATGTTTGGTGTTTCTCGTTGGCATCTAGTCCGTTTACTAATTGTTTTATTGCTGTAGGCTGATCGCCAGTAGGTTTAAAATCTGAGTGTAATTCGAAGTCCATACAACAAAAATACGGATAGTTTTATTGATATACTATTGATGATTTAGAAGTAATTTACGCAGTAACTATTATTTTCTTAACAACGAAAAATGACTTTTTTTTCTGCGGATTTTTCCGTTTTTATCAAGAAGCACAGCATCATACCAATAATCTGTAGAAGGTAGTTTTTGGCCGTTATAAATTCCTCCCCAACCTTTATGATCTTTACTAGGTATTACCGCAACTCTTTTGCCGTAACGATCGTAAATATTTACGGTAACCGACTGAAAAAAATTATTGTCAACCCCTAATATTTTCCAAGTATCATAAATTCCGTCTTCGTTAGGCGTGCAATGTTTCTGAAAAAATATAATAGGTATTTCATCAGAATAGGTAATTCCGCAGCCATTTTTATCTCTTATCTGTATGGTATATATTCCAACTTCTAAATTCGAAAATGTGTAACTAAAATTAGTTATTCCGTCAATGAAATTATTAGAATCATTTAAAGCATATTCATAATTTCCTTCGCCTGTTACCGTAATTGTAATGCTATTCTCATTTAAAGTATCATCCGTCGCATCAATATTAACAATAAAAGCTTTGCTTGATGTGGTTACGGTAAATGTGTTGTATCCTACGCATGAATTTTCTAAAAGTGTATTTGTAGCATACGCTTCAACTTTATATACTCCTTCGTCGGAAGCTAAATAAACAGCATTTGTTGCATTGGTAATTAATTGGCCGTTTTTATACCATTGATACGTATCGTAAATAGTACCTGTTGATGCATTTAAAGCTACCGTTGCAATTGGTGAAGTGTCTTTTGGAATATTAATACAAAGAGGAATGGGAATTGAATTTCCTTGTGGATTTGGTAACGAGTTTACAAATATCTTAAAACTAATAATCGAAAAGCAAGAGCTAGCAGGTATTGGTGTAATTCGCACAAAAATGTCTGAATCGTTTGTAAATAAATCATCTTTATAAGGTGCAACTATTGCATTTAATTGCGCATTTGCATCGTTAAGAGTTCTATAGAAATTAATTGAATGTGTGTTTGTTGTAATTGTAGGATTAAGTGTTGTTATCTCGGTTGTTTTTAAAGAGAAATCATAAAAACCTTCCCCAGGTCCTTGGCTATTTGTAGCATCAGGGTTGTTGGCATTTAAATCAGTTTCACAGATATAAACATCAGTTAAGTTAGTATTTGATGTTGTTGAGTTTGTAACGCTTAAAGTGATATCTCCTAAAGCAAAACAATTAGCGTTGTTTGCTGTATTGAAACTCACACGAACAACAAGTGTTTCGAGGTTTGTTTGATTTATATAATTTGTTTTAGGTAAAGGATTTAAAAAGTTGCTATCGGACTGCGTAAAAAAATCGACATTAACATTCGTAGCATTGTTTGTTAATTGCGCTTCTTGGGTTGTTAAATCGAAATTTGTTTTGCTATCAGAAGGATCGGCGTCACTATCACATTGATTAAATATGGGAATATTTTGAATTGTTGGTTGTGGCACAAACGCAATACCAGCACTCGCAGTTAAAGTTGTGTTGCACGCATTATTTAATTCGATTGTGAGGTTGTAAATTCCGTCACCAAAATTAATGTCATTTGTTGTTAATATAGAATCGGTTCCGATAATATTTCCATCTTTTTCCCAACTATATGTTGCACTAGGTTCTATTCTACCAGCCTTTAAACGATAATCTCTACCAGCACAAAAAAACTGTTTTCCATTACTGATAACAATATCATTGTCTGCATTTAAAATTGTGGTGGGTAAAAAATACGATTGTATAAAAGGAGGAAGGCCTTGTGAAGATTCTCTTCCGTTTAAACTAACACCATTATGAATATAATTTATAGCATTCTGATTACTTTCAGGCGAGTTTATTACACCCAAATAATTTTGTCTATTTACAGCATGATAAATTTTTCCGTTAGGTCCAATTTGTAAAGCTGCCCTAGAGCCAGAATAGGTGTAAAAAGCATTACCTCTTGAGTTGTTAATTGTATTAATATCGGCATTAGAAACATCAAATTGATATAAGTTTGCTTGCCCACCATTAGAGGATGTTCCTGTAGAAATATAAAGTTTGTTTCCTGAAATTGAAAATTCTACTCCGTAACCATTATTAAAATCTAAGTCTAAACTCCGCTCATTACTAACGATACCTGTAGTGGTATTAAAATCATATAAAAAAGAGCCAGATTCTGCAGCGGCCATAGCTAATTTTGTTCCGTCGGGCGATATTTTTAAATAACCTCTACTAGATAATGTACCTAAAGTTGTGTTCATGTTTGATTGAATAGACGTGTTGTTAACTCCGGCAGAAGTTACTTTATAGGTATAAAAGCGTTGTGTATCGGCAGTAATTACCCAAAAGCTATCGCAAGTTTTGCCAATAACAGCGGTTATTTTTTCGGTAGCAGAGTTTATTAAAGGGATATTTTTTGTGATGATATCTCCATTTCCTCCATTTAAACCCATATCAATAATAGAGTAGTTTACTCCGTTAAGATTATTTTCTTGAGCATCAACGGTAAAAAGGTAAAAGATAGTTGACATTGTTGGGTTTGGTACAATTAAAGCAGATTGAGAACTAGAGCTATTTCCTAATAGTCCAGTTCCGTTTGGCATTATTGTATGATTTCTATTCCAAACAGTTGCTCCGTCAGAATAAAAAAGAAGATTTCCGTTTTCATCAGCAATAGACGAGCACCCTTCAAAAGTATTTAATTGACCATTAGTAAGCGCAATAGGATTGACTGAGCTAAAATCAATACCAGCATTTCGGCCAAAGTACTATATGTTGGCTTCTTGTTGAGTAAAAGCTAAGGATGTGTAGAGGAGAAGAAAAAAAGGGAAGCTATTTTTTTCATTCTTTACTATTTTGTTTTACAAATTTACATAAAGAAACAGAATTAATTATAAGGTAAATAACTGATTTTTAAGGATTATGGTTAGATGATAAAACCCTAATGAATTTCATTAGGGTTTTGTTTTGTTGTAAAAAGTGTTTCTTAGTTTATCTTCTTAATAAAGAAAAATGTCCTTGATGTTGATATGTTTTTCCGTTTCTATCTACAAGTTGAGTTTTAAACCAATAATCATTAGATGGTAATAGTTTGCCGTTGTAAGTTCCGTCCCAGCCGTTATCATCTATAGAAATAATAGCAACTACTTTACCGTGTCTATCAAAAATAGTTATATTACTAGAAGGGTAAAAACTAGAATTAGCTCCTTTAATTTTCCAAGTGTCATTTTGACCATCTCCGTTTGGAGTTAAGAATTTAGGGTATTCAACAACAGCTATTACTAATTCAGCATCTGGCTGACAACCATTTTTATCTCTTACCAAAACAGTATAAAAACCACCTGATATATTATTAAATAAAGGTTCGTCTTGAAAACCTGTTATAGTGTTATCTTCATCAATAATAGCAAATTCGTAATCACCGATACCTAAATTTTGATTCTCTGTAATTATTTTAATTGAATAATTATCTAATCCACTGTTATTTGTGTCGTCAATAATAACAACATCATCGCTTGTTAAAGTTGGACTTATAGATTCGTTTACTATAATTTCTCTGTTTCTTATACAACCAGTACCATCTTGCATGGTGGCAGATACAATGTAAGTTCCGCCTACTGTTGCATCATAAAAAACATCGGTACTAAGAATGGTAGGATCTCCTTTTAGCGTCCATTCATAACTATATGTTGCATTAGGATTTATAGATTCCAACCTTGTTTGTGGATTGTTTAAACAAACAATTACTGGTGTATCAACAATAAAATCTGGTAATGGGTTAATTATGATATTAAAGGTTAAATCATCATGAACACATGAGGTATTATTGTTTACAACTCTAACATATATTGTTTGATTGTTTACTGTATTTTGATATTTGTTATCGTTTAAGGCATTTGCCCCAGATTGTACATCTGCTAAGTTTTCATGAAATGTTACGGTAAAATTACTGTATTCACTAGCTGCATAGTTTGTTAATATTTCAGGTATTTTATTTTTTAGGGTAATATCTCCGTTAATTCCGTTTGTATCATCTGAATTTGTGTCGGTATCATTGTCGCAATCTACATAGTTTGTAGCTGTACTTAAAGGAACATTAGGTTCTGGATATATTACTAATTGTAACGTTGCAATACCATATCTACAATTTGTTGTTGTATTTAAAATACTAATGTAAATAATTTCTGTAGCAGGATCATCGCCTGATAAATCTGCAGGAAAATTGGTGAAAGCAGGATCGTTTGTGTAATTTGTTTTGTTAAGAGGTAAAACGCCGTTAATAGCATTATCACGAGTTCGGTGATAGGTAATGTTGAATAAACTAGCATCTCTACCGTTAAGAACATCTGCATCTCTTTCTGATAAATTAATGTCTTGTGCAAGTCTGTTTCTAGAGTCTCCATCACTTGCTGTAGCAATGTCACAAATTTCTAAATTAGGAATTGCATTGGTAATAGTTGGTAGTGGATTTATAATAATATCAAAAGTGGTGTGACCGTTAAAACAACCCGTAGCATCGTTTACTACTCGGACATATATAGTTTCTAAATCTCTTGTTTGATTTGTATAGGCAGTGTCGTTTGGTATAGGTGAAACTCCAGACTTAGCATCTGCCGCTGTGGTATGAAAAGTAACAGTATAATCTGTAGTTGACTGCGAGGCTCCTAAAATATCATTAACGCGATCTCGTAAGTTTATATCAATATTTTGACCATCGTTAAAAGAGCCACTATCAAAATCATCACAAAGATTAAAATCTAAAACTTTATTGGCAACAGGAGGTTGTTGTGCTAATATTGTAAAGCTCCCTAAGCCTTGGCAATCATTATTTGTTTTGTCGATTATTTTCACATACAAAGATTGCGATGTTAGCGCAGGAACATTTGTATTACGGTAGTTGGAGGTGTTTGTTATATTGTTAGTTACTGCATCTCTGTCTGCAATAGATTCAAAAATTAAAACCTCTAAATTTGGTCTATTTGCTGAGGGAAAAGTAGCTTTAATATCAGTTTCAACAGAGCTAAGGTCGAAATAAGTAATTCCGTCAGTATCATTATTATTAATAGTATCATTACCGTCAGCATCTAAAAAATCATCACAAACAGCAAATTCTTCAGTATAAGCAACATCAGAGGCAAAACCAACGATAATATTTACTCTTGAAATTCGATAACAAGTTTTATTCGAAATCGTTCGTACCCAAAGAGTATCACCATTAGTAACAGAATGAGCTGTTTGGTTTATTATTTCTGAAGTATTATTTATAGCATCATTCTCGGTAGGGTAATATTTAAAAGTTTCGTTTATGTAGTTTGTTGAAATGTTTTTTTCAGCTAAAGTTAAGTTTACAGTAGTCATTAAATCTGCATCTGTATCACACTGTCTTAATGTTACACTATTGTTTGCAATTACAGGAAGCGGATTCACAATTAAATTAAATGATTTAGAGGTGTCATTACAAGCAGGGTTGTTTACGTTTTCTACTCGAACATAAATAAGTTGAGAATTAGCCGTAGTATTACTAAAAGGAGTGTTTTTATCTATTACATCAGTATTTTTATCAGTTTGTGCTCCTGATAAACTTGTATGATAAGATACTTCATAAACAGCAGAATCTAGTGAGCCCAGAATTTCAGCATCTTTTGTGTTTAGTAAAAAGGTTGAAATTAATCCATCTGTATCAGTTCCTATTGAAGCATCATCACATTGTTCATAATCTGTAGGGGTTTGTGGAGTAGGATTTCCTGTAACGGCTAAAATGAAATTTTTAACATCATAACAAGCATTAGGTGCAGTTATATTGTGCATTCTTGCATAAATAGTTTGATTGCTAAATGCAGTTGGATTTGTATACGGATTTGTTACTTCATTTATATTAGCGTCAGCATCAGTTTGGGATAAAAAATATTTTACTTCAAAAACAGCTGGGTCTTGACTATTTAAAACTTCGGGAGTTACGTCGTTTTGTAAATCGAAAGTATTAAAACCATCATTATCAATATCACAGAAGAAAACATTAGTTGGTTGTGTTGCAGTAGTAGCTTCATAAACCTCTAGTTTAAAAATTCCTTCTAATGTTGTTGTATCGCCACAAACATCTGTAAGTGATACTTTTAATTTATAATCACCTGCATTTGATATTGCTAAATTAGTTAGGTTAAGATCTTTTGATGTTGATATAGGTGATGTATTAGCATTGTAAAACCATTCGTATGTTATTACAGAGCCAGCTTGAGCAACAACATCTTCTGGGGAAACGTTTAAATCTTCACCAACGCAATTTTGTTCTGTTTGGTTATTAAGAATTTTACCTGTTGTAGCGTCTGTAATTTCGATAGGAAGTAATAAGGAAGATAAAAAAGGAGGTAAACCTTGCGTAGCAAATGCTCCACCTAAATCAACTGATTGATGAGAGTAATTACAAGCAGCTCCTAATTCTTCTGGATTGTTTACAACACTTATTTTTGTGTTTTTATCACTTGTCCAATATATTTTACTATCTGGACCTAGTTGAAGAGCACCTCTTGTATTAAAATATGTATGAACTGTATATCTAGAAGCATTAACATCTGTTAATGTTGGTTGGGTTATATCGTATTGGAAAAGATTTTCGTTGGCTCCATTAAATTCACCTGTAGAAAGATATAGTCTTCTACTAGAAGTTGAAAATTCAACTCCGTATGCATTTTCAAAGTTCGTGTTTAATGATTGTGGAGTTGTTTGATTATTAAAGTTAGTTACTTTACCTGTAACATCATCAAAATCGAATAAAAAAGCTCCATCCCTCATGTTTGCGAGTACAAGTTTGGTTCCGTCTGGAGATACTTTTAAATAACCCCTTGGGTCATTGGCAAATAAACCGCTGATATTTGAAATAACAGGGTTGTTAATATCTACGCCATTTTCATCAACTTTATAGGAGAAAAAAGTGTTGTTAGTAGCAAAAGAAATTACCCAATAAGTATTACATGCATCTGCTCTTACAGCTGTCACTTTTTCACTCCATTGATCTTTTAAAGCGCTTGTATGGAGTTCTGTTGGTCCTGCGGTAATATCGCCCAAGCCACCATCTTTTGTCATGTCAACAGTATAATACCAAAACCCATATTCACCAACACTTCCTATTCTTGCCCCTACTGTAAAGAGATAGTAAATGTTATCTTTTTTTGGAGCAGGAATGGTTAGAGCTGATTGTGAACTAGATGAATCTCCTTTTAATGTTTGTCCGCCAGAAGAAGTATCAGAAAAAGGCATTGGATTATTGTTTCTATTCCATATCGTTAAATTTCTTGCATCCGGATTTGGAGCTCCAACATAAAAAAGTAACTCACCTTTTGAGTTTGAAAAAGACGAACATCCTTCTACTGTATTAAGTTGACTATTAGCTACCGGTATTGGCGAGCCTGAGTTAAAGTTTAAACCAGCGTTGGCACCGAAATACCAATAGTTAGCTTCTTTTTGACTAAACGCAGAAATTGTTATTAAAAAAAATAAAGAGAATAGTAGCTTTTTCATTCTTAGGTTTTTTCTTACTGAAAATAGAACAGCTAAACTACTGAATACCCTCTATAAATCTCGTTTTTTTAACAATAAATATGAGAAATAGATAAAAATAAACGTCCAGAATAAAACGATAGCAATATTAATATAACTTACTGAGTAATCTTTAGTAAAATTTTCTCCTATTTGATTGGCAACCGATTTAACAGCTCCTAACCTTGTAAAGGGCTCTTTTATTAAATTAGCCATCGCTTCTAAAGGGAAAAATTGCATTACTGAATTAACAGCTTCTTCTGTACTTGTTTTTAAATCTTTAAAAGTCCAATATAGATAACCTTTAAAAATACTTTCTATAATTAACCATACCACCATTGCTGCAACAGCAAAAGCAGATCTTTTAATTAATATACCTAAAAATAATCCGAAAGAAAAGAAACCAACTAGTTTAATAAAGAAAGCAAGAAGGTAATTTAAATCAGAGAAAATTATTGATAATTCATTAAAATCGGAATAAATAGCACCTAGTATTAGTGAGGTTACAAAAACAAAAATAGTTGATACAAAAGCAAACGCTATAACTGTGTAAAATTTAGAAAGAATAAATTCTTTTTTACTTAACCCATCAATTAGGTTCTGTTTTAATGTTTTATAACTGTATTCATTGGCCATCATAGAAACAATTACAAGTAATAAAAAGAATTTAAAAATAGCTGCCATATAAGTATTAAAATGCCATATATAAGGAAAGTTAAAAATACCTTGATCAGCTAAATGAAACTTAATCGGGCCAATATCAAACTTAATAGCTGCAATTAAAGCGATTGAAGTTAATAAGGCAAAATATATGATTGATAGAACTTTACTAGCTCTACTGTATTTAAGTTTATGAAATTCTATATATAAAAGACGTAGCATGTTAGTTGAATTAGTTATTTGTTAAATCTAAAAATTGTTGTTCTAAGCTTAGTTTTCGTTTAACTAAATGGGATACAATTACTCCGTTTTCATACAAGTGTTTGTTTAATTGCGAAGCAGAAATTTCATTTTCTAAACGGGCGGTTACTAAATCACCTTCAACATCAACAGTAGCTATTTCGTAATAGTTTTTTAAAACATTTACCAGTTTATCTATATCATCATCTGTTTTAACCTCTATAACTCCGTTTGACACAACCATATTGTTAACGCTACCGCTATACAGTTTTATTCCGTTTCTTATAATAAGAACATGTGTACAAACCTTTTCAACTTCGTCGAGTAGGTGAGAGGCAAGTAAAATTGTTGTTCCGTTTTTGGCAATACTTTTTATGATTTGACGAATTTCATGAATTCCTTGCGGATCCAAGCCGTTTGTTGGTTCATCTAAAATTAATATTTCAGGATCATTTAACAAAGCAGAAGCAATTGCTAAACGTTGTTTCATACCTAAAGAGTAGGTTTTAAATTTGCTGTCTTTTCTGTCGAACAGGTTAACTACTTTTAACTTCTCATCAATTTTATCAGCAGAAACTCCTTTGATTTTACAAATTAATTGTAAGTTTTGAACCGCGGTCATATATGGATAAAAATTAGGACGCTCAATAATAGCTCCTACCTTTTTTAAAGCTTCGTGTGTAGATAGCTTTCCATCAAACCAACTAAAACTGCCAGAGTTTTTATTAACTACATTTAAAATAATACCTAAAGTAGTTGATTTTCCACTTCCGTTTGGCCCTAAAATACCGTAAACATTTCCTTTTTTAATATCAAAAGAAAGATTATTTACCGCATGGACTTTACCGTATTTTTTATCGAGGTTTTTTATTGATAAAATTGTTTCCAAGTTTTTCGGTTTTGTTGATTATGTATATTCGACGACTTACTAAAATTATTGTTACAATTTATAAAAAAGAAAAGACTTCCTGGGAAAAGGAAGTCTTTATTAATTATTTATGATTTTGTGTTTATATTTTTTCTAATAATCTAAACCCTTCACCATGAATGTTAAGTATTTCAACATTTTCATCAGCCTTTAAATATTTACGAAGTTTAGCAATATAAACATCCATACTACGAGAAGTGAAGTAATTATCATCTCTCCAGATTTTTGTCAAAGCTAATTCGCGCGGCATTAAATCGTTTTTATGAACAGCTAACATTCTTAAAAGCTTACTTTCTTTAGGTGAAAGTTTTTGAGCTTCGCCACCGTTGTGCGTAAGATGACGTAGTTTAGAGTTAAACTCGAATTTACCAATTTTAAATTCAAACTCATCTGTATCGCTAGATTTTTCGTTTTCTTTACGTTGTAAAATAGCTTTTATTTTATGTAATAAAACTTCTGAGTCGAAAGGTTTATTTAAATAATCATCTGCACCAACTTGGTAACCTCTTAAAACATCTTCTTTTAATGTTTTAGCGGTTAAAAATATAATCGGAATTTCTTTATTGGTAACACGAATATCTTGTGCTAATGAAAAACCATCTTTACGAGGCATCATTACATCTAAAATACATAAATCATATTCTCCGTTTTTAAACATGATTAACCCATCTATTCCATCTTTAGCATGTGTAACATTATAATCGTTTAATGCTAAATAATCTTTAAGAACTGTACCGAAATTCGGATCGTCTTCTACTAATAGTATTTTTTTGCTTCCCATTTTTTAGATTTTATATTAACGGTAATTTTACTGTAAATAAGCTTCCTTTACCTTTTTCACTTTCAACATAAACAGTACCTTGGTGACTGTCTATAATTTCTTTTACATAAGCCAATCCTAAACCATGGCCTTTTACATTATGAATGTTTCCTTTATGTTCTCTGTAAAACTTATCGAAAACATATTTCTGAGCATTTCTACTCATTCCAATACCTTTATCTTTTATCTTAAAGATAAAGTATTTATTTGTACTTTCTGTGTAAATATCAATTTTTGGACTTTCATCAGAGTATTTTATCGCATTTTCTAACATGTTTACTACAATATTTGTTAGATGAAATTGATTACCAAGAACTTCAGTTGATATTGCTTTGAAATGAGATGTTACACTTCCTTTTTTATCATCTACTAATAACTGTATGTGTTCAATAGCTTCCTCTATGGTGTCGTGCATATCAGTAGCATCCTTACTAATTTCTATCTGATTTTTTTCTAATCTAGATATTCGTAATACGTTTTCTACCTGACCATGCATACGTTTATTTTCTTCACGTATCATTTGCACATAACGTTTTACTTTTTCTTCATCTGATATTATTTTTGGGTTTTTTATAGCATCTAAAGCTAGGTTTATAGTAGCAATAGGTGTTTTAAACTCATGTGTCATATTATTTATGAAATCTGTTTTTATTTCAGAAATCTTTTTTTGACGAACTAACTGATATAATGATGTTGAAAAAGCTGCAATAATTATACCGATAAATAATAAAGATAGCCCTAAAATTTTCATCATTCCAGATAATAAGTTTTTACGCTCATCAGGAAATTTTACATATAATTTATATTTGCTAGCACCATTGTCATCAGCAAATAAACTATGATACGCATCGTTTGGTTGAATATTAAAGTAACCAGATTTTAATTGTGTAGCCAAACCATCTTCATATACACAATATTTAAACTCTTGGTTAATATTCATTTTTACCAATTCTTCTCTTATAGTATTGTTTAATTCTTTATTACTTATACGTTCGTTAATAGGGTATATTTTGTTGCGCTGAAGAAGCATGTCTTCGGTTAGTGTTCTGTTGAATTTCGGATATGTTTTTATGGTAGAAAAACTATTTTCTTCCATAAAGGAATTAAAATCTTTATTATCAGATTTAATTACTTGAGAAGAATAAAAGTCTTGCTTTCCTGTATATCTTTTAAGAATTATAGAGTCATTATTAACAAAATCACTTGGCATTTTTATACTTTCAGCTAAAAGAGTGGTACCGAATGTGAATTTTCTTTTATTGGTGGTGTCTATTTGTTGAAATAAATAAGTATCTATTTCAGCCTTAGATACAAACTTTCTGTCGTTAAGAAATTCTTGGTTGTTTTGAACAAATTCAGCGTACTCTTTATCCTTTATCCTTTCAGATGTTTTTGCTAATGCAATTTTAATATTGTTGTCAAATTGTTGTTGTTTACTCTTTATAGAATCCTTAATCCAATATACTTGAACAGCGATAATACCTATTAAAGAAATACTCATTAATACAACAATAAGAATAAAGATTTTTTTACCCATTATTCAAAAATAAATCAATAAAACGAAGGAGTGTTTGCTTTTAACTTAGATTAACAAAGTTGCTGCAAAATTAAGGTAATTTTAACAAAAAGTATTAAAAAAGCGTAAACTATTTACTTTTTTTTGTTAAAATATTATGAATATATAAAACAGTTGTTTCGGTTTTAGTAAGAGTTGTGTTTTTAATTATATAATGAGATTGTAGTGTTTTTTTAGATTGACTCCATTGATTTTTAATCCTGCTTTTTACGGCATCTATTGTAGACTTATCTCTTTCTAAAACACGTTGAATTCTTATTTTTTCAGGAGCCGTAACAGTAATTATTTTGTCACAAAAAGCATTACTTCCATTTTCAAATAAAATGGCATTTTCATATAAAATATAATCTTTATCGTTGTTTTTAAGGATAAAGTCTTGTAAATGTTGGTTAACAATAGGATGCACGATTGCATTTAAAACACTTAATTTTTGCTTATCTTTAAAGACAATATTAGCTAAATAAGGTCTGTTAAGGTTGTTGTTTAAGTATACATCTTTGCCGAACTCAGCAATTAATTGGGTTTTAATTATATTAGAAGAATTCATTAAGCTTTTAGCTTCATCATCAGCAATATAAATAGCAATGTTTTTAAATTTAGAAAACATTTTTACAACAGTTGATTTACCGCTGCCAATACCACCAGTTATACCTATTACCATTATTTATGTATTAAAAAATCTATTTTTTTAGGAATTATTCTAACAACAGAAACCGAATCTGGAAGTTCTGTTAATTTAGGTGTTAAAAAGGTAGATTGATTATTTTTTACCTGATTATAATCACATTCTATTTTAAATAAATTAGCAGCTACTTTATTAAAATTTTTTAAGCCTACTTTGTAGATGATTTTTACTTTTTTAGGGAAAATATTTATTTCTTTAGGAGCATTTTTTATTAAAATAGCAACTTCTATTTCTCCTTCGGTAAATTTATCTACAAGCACATTTATTTCAGCAGATGTAATATTTGCTTTAATGCTAGGAGGTATTTTTATTGGTGTGTTAATTTTAATATTTTTAGATACATTATCTAAATTAACTTGTTCTAATTCTAGAAAAGATATTTTTTTTAATAACGATTGTTCCCCAGAAATTAAAACAGTATTTGGTTTTATGTTTATGGGAGAAGAGAAATCATGACCTAGTTTAAAGTTAACGTTTAAATTTGAGTTTAAAGGGACTTTTTTTGAGTGTAATGTTCCTATTTTTAAAGGAATTGTATCTTTTTGAATGCTAATTAATTCAATACCATTTTTTAACTGACTTTGTACTTCTGATTGTATTTTTTTAGCATAAAAGTAGTAATTAACATCTTGCTTTCTGATGACTCTTTCTAAATTTAATGCTATTTCATCATTAGAAAAACTAGTAGAAATCAGTTTAAAGCCACTTCCTTTTATAAGTAAGGGTAGCCTTTTAATTGGGGTTTCAATAATTGTTTTCTCTATAGATAAATTAGTATATACTGCATCAACAGCTATTTCAATAGTATATTCTTTTGATAAATTTATTAGAAACCAAAAAAGAATTGAAGCTAATAAAAATCCAAAAAATGTTTTAGGTATGTTAAAAATATTTTTCAAAGTATATAAATATGATGCAATCTACATAAAAAACAAAAAAGAGCGCTAATTAGCGCTCTTTTTTATGATAATACTTTAATTATTTTTTAATTTCGGTATTGTATTTTTTACTTAATTCCATTGAAATGGCAGAACGTTCAAATTTAATTTTCCCTGCACCTGTTTCAATAGTAATAGTGTTGTCTTTATCGTTAATTTCAACAATTTTACCATGAATACCACTGCTTGTAATTACTTTACTGCCTTTTTGAACTGTTGATTGAAATTTCTTTTCATTTTTTTGACGCTTCATTTGCGGACGAATAATCAAAAAATAAAAAACACCAATCATTGCTACAAACGGAAGCATATTCATTATACTTTCTTGTGTACTTGCTTGTAAAAAAATAGATGTAAACATTATATGGTTTTGTTTTTAGGAGTCACCATACCAGAAATCTTTAAAATTTCTCTACCTTTAGCAGTGTTGGTAGTTAAAGTTATAGATTTAGATTGTCTGTTAGGTTTACCATTGGTGTTAAAACTAACTTGTATTTCACCAGTATCTCCAGGAGCAATAGCTTCTTTTGGCCATTGAGGTACCGTACAACCACAACTTGCTTGTGCATTGGTAATAACTAAATCGCCTTTACCTGTATTGGTTACGATAAAAGAAGTTTTTACTACTTCACCTTCAGCAACGGTTCCGAAATTATATTCTTGTTTATCAAAAGATATAGAAGCCGCGCCAGCGTTAATAGAAACATCTCTTTTTTCAGCGTTTTCTACGTTTTCTTTTTTTACTTTAGATGATGCATTTTCTTGTCCACAAGAAACTAACATTCCTGTTGAAAGAACAAATGCAATTGCTACAGCTATTTTCTTCATTTTACTATGTTTTAATTTATTTGTTGTAAAAATAATAATTATTTATAATAATCCCCTACCAATTTTAACCATCTTCTCAGAAGCAAGGTAATCTTTAGATAGTTTATCTAAAACACCGTTGATAAAATACCCGCTTTTGTTGGTAGAATAATCTTTGGCAAGTTCTATATACTCATTGATACTAACTCTTGTTGGTATTGATGGAAAATGTAAAAATTCGGTAATCGACATTTTAATAATAATCATATCGATATCAGCAATCCTATCTGCTTCCCAATTCGGAGTTTTATCTATAATATCTTCTTGATATTTATGTTGATGTAATACCGTTTTAGTAAATAAGTTAGAAACAAATTGCTTGTCTTCACTATCTTTATATAAGCTTCCTAAAATAAAAGGGTTCTGAGCTTTTTGTTTGTTTAATGATTTTACAATCCAAGTATTAACAAAAGGAATATCATCTACCCAAGAAATCATTTTATCTTCAAAATAATCTGCTAATTTTTCATTAGGTGCAATTATTTGTTTAAAGAAATCGATAATAAAATTTTTGTCTGTAGCGTATGAATCATCAGCAGTAATCATATATTTTTTATATAAATCACTTTCTAGTAATTCATCTAAAATAATACGTACATATTCATTATCAAACTCCCAATAATTAAGGTTGTTAAGTTCAACATAGCCTTCTAAACTTACACTTTCGTTAAGTAAGTTGATAAGTTTATTGTTTACAAACTTAGTGTTAGGATTTAAGTCTTCTTTGGTAACAAGAATCTTCTTTTTAGAAAGTTCTATTCTTTTATGAGCTAATTTCTGAACTTCAACTAATAACTGAAGGTTAAGAACATATAAATCATACATTTTTTGAATACTGTTTTGCAAGAATTTCTCTTCTTTTACAATATTATCACTTTGCGATTGCTGCATTGCATAAACCGACTGCATTACCTTAACTCGAATATGTCTTCTGTTAATCATTTTAAAGAACTTTAAAAAAAAGAGCGATAGAAACTATTTCTAACGCTCTGCAAAAGTAAAACTTTTTT
>CAXHZZ010000051.1:0-16543 GCA_964021635.1 uncultured Tenacibaculum sp. | reverse complement strand
ATTGAAGAAACTTTAGAAGTTGAGATATAAAAAAATCCGAAGTTATTAACTTCGGATTTTTTAGTTTAAAATCTATATTTCAATTTTAGTAATGCAAATCTTGGTAAAAGCCTGAATTCTGTAGTAGACGTTCCGATATCACTAATAGAAAAGCTTTTAAAATTTTTAGTATTTAATAAGTTTTTTCCGGTAAGATAAAGCATTAGTTTATTATCTATAAGGTTGTAGGTAACGCTAACATCTACAAAATTATAAGTAGCATCTTTTTCTAAGTTTCCGAAATAATAACGTTCAGATTGTATATCAGCATTGAATTTCTTGCTAAAAACAAAAGATAAATCTAAGAAACTTTTATTATTTGTAAATGAATTCTTAAAACCAGATTGTTGTATTTTAGAAGTGTTCCATTTTGTACCAAAGTGATAATTAAAAAAACCTCTAAATCCAGAACGTAAGTTTACACCATAATTATAATTGTTAGATGTTATTTTTCTTAAGCTAGTATTGTTTACACTATTTTTAAACTCACTTTTAGTATAGCCTACATCTAATTTAAGGTTAGAAGATATCGATTTAAAATAATAATCTATTTTAGAGTTTAAGCTTACGTATTCTCTATTTTTAATTAAAATTTTTTCAGCCTGATTATAGTTTTGTTGTATTACACTATTACTCGAAAAGAAATCGTAATTTTTAGTATACATTAAACTAAAATATGCAAAAAAGCGATCACTATAATTACCTAGCGAGTAGTTTAAATTTGCAGTTGATGAATTTAATTGATTAAAATTACCAGTACCTTTAGAAAATGAGCGGAAACTTGTTAAAGCAAAATTGTTATAAACATCTACTATTTTAGCGTTTGTAGTGTTGTATGAAACAGATGAGGTTATTTTATTACTATCATTTATTCTCCAATCAATACCAATACTAGGATTTATATAAAAGTAGTTTTCACTTTTGCTAAGAGTATTGTCATTTAAATTGTTAGTAAGATTATGAAAATTTAGTTTACCAATAAGATTCAAGTCATTTATTTTTAAATGATATTTAGTTTTTAAATACACATCATTAACCTTGTATTCAGTTATGTTTTTATAGTCAGTTGGCGAGTTTATATTAGCATTATTTTCTAATAAAGTAAGTTGTGTGTTTAATTTATCGGCTCTATATTCATTACCTAATTGCAATTCTAATAAATCACCGTTTTCTTTTCTGGTTAGTAAATGCGTATTAAAACCAGCAAATGTCATTTCGCTATTGCTTAATTGTTGTATGTTATTCGCATTAGCAGAATCTGGAAATAAATCTTCAAATAAAAATTGATTCGTTTGATAGTTTTGAGGTGATTTTTCATTGATAAAACGTCCTGTTGTTACATAAACGTTCTTTTTGGAAAGCCTATTTGTGAAAATTATTTTTTGATCAAAAATATTATTTTGATGTTTTAAATTTTCGATAGTACTGTTGCCATTAAAAGTTAAGTTAGAAGTGTCGTTAAAATCACCATATTTATATTTGGTAGTTGCTGCTAGCATTTTATTTTTATCGATGTTATAAATTACATCAACTTTACCAAAAGCAATCTTCTTTTCATTATTTAACTCAGTGTTTTCAGTGTTTGTAAAATTGGTATTGGCAGTATTTATATTATCAATACTTGTTTCGGTATCACTATTTTCATCCCAATTAAAAAAGGTTAAGGCTTTTATTTTTAGTTTTTTTGATGGATTAAAAATGGCGTTTAAAGAAGCCAATTCGGTATTGTTAAAGTTGGTTCTTTCTTTATCGAAAAATGAATTGTAAATAGATAAGTTTAATAAGTTTCTGGTAGCTTGATTATCACCAATACTACCTGGTTCGTTATAACTAGTAGGGTTTATTAAATGGTTTATGTTACCCGTAACATCGATACCTGTATTGTTAAGGCTTGTTAAAAAAAAGTATTTATTCTTTTTTCCGAAGTTCATTAGGTTGGCTTTTGTTTCGTAACGGTTTTCAGAAAACAAACCATAGCCCAAACTGATATTACCAAACCAAATGCGTTTTGCTTTTTCGTTTAATTTTAAATTTAAGGCAACTTTATCACTATTTTCTATACCTTTTAAAAGATGGTTATTAGAATATCTTTTTAATAGCTCTACTTCTTCAATAGGATGCGCAGGCATGTTTTTAGATAATATTTGATATCCTTTTTCAAAAAAATCATCGCCATCAACCATTAGTTTTTCTATTTCTTGGTTACCTACTTTTATTCTTCCTTCACTATCAATATTTAAACCAGGTATTTTTTTTAGTAAATCTTCTACCGTTTGTTCAGTACCGTTGGTAAATGCTTTTGTTCTAAAACGGATGGTATCTTTTTCTATAAAAACAGCTTTCTCTGCTTTTATAACAACTTCATCTAAACTTATAGCATCCTCTTGTAAAACTATATTAACAGTAACTTTAGTTTGATCTTTATGAATTACTATTGGAGTTGTTTTAGGTTTAAAACCTAATGAAGAAAACACTAAATTAAAGTTTCCTTTTTTATTTGTTTTAAGTTGATAATAACCTTTGTTGTTAGAGTAGGTATATGAAATATATTCTTTAAGTAAACTGTCTTTTAAAATTACATTTCCTGTTATTAAGTTATTCTTAGTGTCTTTTAAAGTACCTGAAATTATAGTTTGCGAAAAACTATAACTAAACATTAAGAAAAAAAACAAGGTACTTATTTTTCTTCCCATTCGTATATAATTTCTTTTTGAGAATTTCTGTCTGTAGATGTTGATGTTATAGTTGTGTTTCTGTCACTATTTTTTGCATTCATTTTTGAAATTAATTCTTTGTCTCTATTAGGAACAATAACCTCAATATACTTTCTTAAAGGTATTGCTTTATCTGCATTAGGAAAGTTGTTAATAGTTACAGTATTTTTAAAATTCACTTTAGTAACTCTAAAATACACTTCTTTTTTAGCATCTTTAACTTCAATTATTAAACCAGGTAATCCTTGTAATTTCCATGGGCCAAAAGGTATTGGTATTGCGCTTGTAAACCAGGTGTTATAGGTTCTACCTCTAAAATACCCAATTGCTTTTTGGCATTTATATTCACCTATATCTTTAAACTCATCTGTTATTTTCCAATTAATTTTAGGCAATTGTTCTTTAAGAGACAACTTTGTTTTGGTATAACCAGATAACAATAGGTTCTTATTAATATCAGTAAAAACTTGCGGTCTATTATCAGAGTCGGGTAGGGTAATATTAAGATTTCCATTTACCCGTTTTTTTGTATTTTTTTTAAATCCATTAGTTGTTTTTAATACAATATAATGCGATTTATTATTATCTATTTTTAAAACTCCAGTAGTTTTATATAGATGGTTAATATTTGTAATGACATCATATTGTACCTCTAATGAGTTTTGCCCAATAATAGTTGATGTTACTAAATATAAAAATAGGTATAGAATTGTTTTTTTCATTTTTTTAAAGAAATTTCACTTTTTCAATTAGATATAAGTTCATTATTCAATTTTGTTAATTGAGTTGTAGCAATTTTTGTTCCTTTTTTATTCGTGATGAAATTATTTGACAAGCTCCTTTACTTTTCTTCCCAATCATATACAAGTTCAATACCTAATCTGGTTGGTTTAGATGTTGTAACGTTTGTACCTTTTTTTACTCGAGATGAAATTATTTGGTTATCGCCCTTAATTTTGTTTTTCTTCCCATTCGTATATCATTTCTTTATCTGTATCTCTATGAATTTTTGAAGTTACAGTTGTATTTCTATCACCATTTCTTGAATTAAATTTTGAATCTAAAGCTTTAAATTTATTTGGTACAATAACTTCAAAAAATTTTCTAAATGGTATTGCTTTTTCTTTGCTAGGTATATTAATAGTAAGTTCATGTTCTTTAAAACGAATAGAAGTAACATTAAATGAAAATTGTGCTTTTTCATCTGTAGCTTCTATAATTAAACCTGGTAAACCTTGTAATTTCCATGGGCCAAATGGTACAGGTATTTTAGTTGTAAAATATGTGGTATAGTTTCTGCCTCTAAAGTATCCTATTGCTTTTTGGCAGGTATAGTCTCCTATCTTTTTAAATTCATCAACTATTTTCCAATTAATTTTTGGTAATTGTTCCTTTAGAATGTTGTTTTTTCTAAACATTGGTACTGAACTAATAAGTAATTTAGTGCTAATGTCTGTAAAAACTTGAGGTCTTCTATCAGAATCAGGAATTAAAAGATTTAATTGCCCATCTATAACTCTCTCTTTAATTTTTTTTAATCCATTTTTGTTTTTTAAAACAGTATAATGAGACTTATCATTATCTATTTTTAAAATAGCTACTGCTTTGTAACTTGTATTACTAATTACTTGGTATGTCACTTCTATAGAATTCTGTCCAAAAATAGTTGAGGTTATAAAGTATAATGATATTAGTATAATTGTTTTTTGCATTTACGATGTTCAATTTGTTAATCTTATAGTAATAATTCTTTTTCATATTTTGATAAACAAGCTCACAAAGTGAGCTTGTTTATGTACTGCCTATTCTAAAACGGCAGCTTTTAAACGTGCGTTTTCTTCTGCCGCATCAGCTGCAGCTTTACAGTTCGCTTTGTTATTTGATGCTGTAGAAGAAAATTGCTTTCCATCACTATCTCTAGTTACAGTAACCGTTACAGTACAGATATCTTTTTCAATAACTGTTTTTGCAACTACTTTTAAACCATCATTAACATAACTTTTAATGAGTTCAGTTTTTTCGTTGTCAATAATTGGGTTTTCTACTGAATTAGCATTTACATACGTTCCCATTAGCATAAAAGCTAAGATAAAAATTACTTTTTTCATAATAATATAAATTTGTTAAATACTCCATTAAGGTCTTGAGTGGTTAGTTTACGACCTAATAGTAATTTATCTGTTTACTTAACAAATGACTAGTATTTTTGTTTTTGTTTAATTTAGAATATAATTTTCTTAAATGTAGATATAGCAATTACTACTAGCACAAACATACAGTTCAAACATACAGTTCAAACATACAGTACACAATACCCAATACCCCTATTTGTTTGTTAGGGTTATCCCTAATAAAATAGGGTTACCCCTATTTTTGTTAACTTTTCTTTAATATTTGTTATTGCGTTGCTAGTAAGGTGGTAAGAAATTTATGTATAAAAAAAATCCGAAGTTATTAACTTCGGATTTTTTAGTTTTATAAAGTAGATAGTATTACAACATGGTAACTTTACCTGTATGTAAAGAATATACACCACCAACGATGGTAATTTCTCCGTTATCTTCCATTTCTTGTAAAATTTTACTCTTTTCGCGGATACGCTCAATAGTTAATTTTACGTTGTTTTCAACCGTTTTAGCAACAAACGCACTGTTTGTTGAGTTTGCTTCGCCATCAACTTGTTCAGAAGCCATTTTTGCAGCTGGTACAATATTATCTAACATTGCAGTAATATTACCAAGCTCTACACCGTCGCAAGCTGCTTTAACAGCACCACAACTTTCGTGACCTAAAACAAATACCAATTTACTTCCTGCAACTGCACAAGAATATTCCATTGAACCTAAAATATCAACATTTTCGAAGTTTCCTGCCACACGAGCAACAAAAACATCACCAATTGTTTGATCGAAAACTAATTCTACAGGCACACGTGAATCTATACAAGATAAAATTACTGCTTTCGGAAACTGTCCGTCTATAGTTTGTTTTACCAATTCAGGTACATTACTTTTTGTTAAATTATTTGCAACATAACGTTCGTTACCTTCTAAAAGATTTTGTAAAACTCCTTTAGGCGTTAAGGCACTTTGTACATTTTTAGTTATTGCTGTATTTCTCATTTTTTTAATTTTTAAATTCGTCTTTTACGTTTTGTTTAATCCATAGAACACAGTTATTAAAGTTTTTAAAAATGTGTTCATTAGGTATAAAATTTGGAACAATACCTATGCGTTCCATCATATATCTTGGTTGTTTTAATAAGTTTACAAACAAGACATCAATATTTTTCTTTTTTAAATCTAATAAAGTGTCTTCCATAGCATACAAACCAGTTTGATCCATATATTGCATTCTACCTAAACGAATGATTACTGTAGAAGCTGTATTTGGTATTTGCTGAGAAAGAGCTTGAAAATCGCTTGTAGATCCAAAAAACAATGGACCTTTTATGTGTTTTATAAAAATTTCTTGTTTTAATGCTGTTGGGAAATTTATTTCATCTGGCCAAGCTTCTTCATTTAATGATTTTAAATCTGATCGTTCGGCTGTTAAATCACCGATTTTTTTCATAAACATTAATGAGGCAATTACTAAGCCAATACCTACTGCATATACTAAGTTCCAAAAAGTTGATAATAACATTACAACCAACATAATTATAACTTCAGAACTTATTTTTAAAGGTCCGATTTTAGTATCGAGCGGTAAATTTGGTATAGCTTTTAAGCCTTTATAATCCATAACGCCAATACCTACTGTAATTAAAATACCAGCTAATACGGCAGCAGGAATTTTAGAAGCAATAGGACCCAAGCCTAACAATATTATTAAGAGCATAATACCAGCTATCATACCAGATAATTTAGTTTTACCACCAGAGTTAATATTTACAACAGTACGAATCGTTGCGCCTGCACCAGGAATACCACCAAAAACCGCTGCGATACTATTACCAATACCCTGACCAATTAATTCTCTATTAGGTTTGTGCTTTGTTTTTGTCATATTATCAGCAACTACTGATGTTAGCAAAGAGTCAATAGCCCCTAATAATGATAAGGTTAAGGCGGTAAATATGTACGGTGAAATATTAGCGAAGCTAAAATTGGTAAAAATTTTCATATTAGGTATTGGAAACCCTCCAGGAATTTCTTGAATTGCACGATAAGGCAATGAAAAACCAATAGCAATACTAGTCATTACAACCAAAGCAACTAGTGTACTTGGTATTGAGGTTGTAATACGTTTAAACCCGTAAATAATAAAAATAGTTCCTAATGCGAGTATTAATTCAAGCCAGTTTAATTTTTTTATAGCTCTTGGTAATACCTTAAAAGTACCTAAAACACCAGAAGCTTCTTTACCCGCTAATGTTTTACTTTCTTTTAATACATCTGCTTGCGTTATTTTTTTTGCTCTAGAAACTGTTTCTTCAAAATTTTCTAAGACTAAGATTTTTTCTCCAGCTTCATCCTTTAAAATATTCTCTAGAATTAATTCCTCGGCAAGTGGTTTAAATTGTGCAACAAATTGATTATCCTCTTTTGCATAATACCCAACAGCAGGCAATACTTGTGTAATTAATATAATTATACCAATAGCAGTCATAAAACCAGAAACAACAGGATATGGAATATACCTTATGTATTTACCTAAGCCCAAGACTCCGAGGGCAACCTGAAATAAACCAGCCAATAAAAATACGGTTAAAATAGCTGGTAAAGCCTTGGTTACATTACCATCATTAGCTGCTATTATACCGGCAATAACTACCATGCTAACAGCTGTCATAGGTGCAGTTGGGCCCGATATTTGTGTGTCAGTACCACCAAAAAGAGCAGCAAAGAATGAAATGAAAATGGCGCCATACAAACCAGCACTAGGCCCTAAACCAGAACTTACACCAAAAGCTAATGCTAATGGAAGTGCAACAATTCCAGCTGTGATGCCACCAAATATATCTCCTTTAAAATTTGAGAACATTTTTTTCATTCTTTTTGTTGATTAAAAATCTGCTAGATACAGGATAATAAATCTATTTTAATTTGTAAATAATATAGAACAATTAGTATTGTTTATAAAACGACCAATATTCATGTTTTTTTCACTTTTATGAACCAAAAACATGTCAATTTCATTTACATAACCCTCTTCTCTAACTTTTTTATCTTTTTCGTCAGTAATTAACTTGTTAAATACTGGTTTGTTTTTTGATAATAAAAAAGATTTTAAAGGTTTTTTGCTAGCTATAGTAAGCTTTTTAGTAAAATCGTTTGTGTTCTGATCTATATCGTTAAGTACGCCTAAAGACAATTCAGAACCTTTTTTTAATACGGTATTACTGTCTGTTATAATTATGCTTCCTTTATGTTTTTTTAATAGAAAACTTAACATATTGTCGCCTAGGAAAGATAAAATATTAGATTTTCTTTTTCCTAGAACAACAATATCTGGGTTGGTTTTTACAAGATGATTATTAATTTCATCTTTTAAGTTACCAAATGATATCTTGTGACTAATATTAATTTTAGTGTTTTCAAAAAGCTGTTTTTTTATTGCTTTTATCTTATTATCAGCTTTTATAAAACTTTCATTAATAGTTCTCATTGCAGAAAGTTGACTTTCTTTTTCAACAAGATCGTTGGGTTTTTTTACACAAAAAACATCAATCTCTCCATCTACTATTTTTGCAATATTAACGCTAGTCTTTAATATTTCTTCAGTCGAATTATCTATGTCTGATAAAACCAAAATTTTATATTTATTTTCCATCAAGACATTTTTTAAGCTGTTTTTTTAGGTCTAAGATTAAAGAATTCTATATAACTTGGCGGGTTTTCTACAATTCCTCTTTCAGAAACTAATCGTATATCTATATTTCTTTCTTTTGCTTTAAAAGCAAAATCTTCTAATATTTCAATAATGTCGTTATCTAAATATCTTGTTTTTCTAACATCTAACTCTAAATAAGTTTCTCTTGGTAAGCTATCTAGTTCTTTTAAAATAGCGCCTTTGTTAAAGAATGTTACTTCTTCAGCAAGTGTCATTTTAATACTATTTTTACCATTGCTATTATCTTCAATATGTAAAAAATGTGAGTTTTGGAAACTTTTAATTAAGATTACAGCAATACCAACAGCTAAACCTAACCCAATTCCTACTAATAAATCGGTGAATACAATACCAACTACTGTAACTGTAAATGGTATCCATTGTTTCCATCCTAGCTGAATCATTTCTTTAAAAACAGCTGGTTTTGCTAACTTATAACCTACAATTAGTAATACTGCTGCTAATACAGATAAAGGTATTTTATTTAATAAAGTAGGAATTAAAATAACAGAAATAAGTAATAAAAAACCGTGTATGATAGCAGATAATTTTGTTCTACCACCAGATTGTATATTTGCTGAACTTCTAACAATAACTTGGGTAATTGGTAAACCACCAATTAAACCCGATATAATGTTACCGGTACCTTGTGCTAATAACTCTCTGTTTGTAGGTGTAACATTTTTATGCGGATCTAACTTATCGGTTGCTTCAACACATAATAATGTTTCTAAACTAGCTACTAAAGCAATTGTAAAAGCTGTTACCCAAACCTGTGGGTTTGTAATTGCACCAAAGTTAGGAAAGCTAAACTGACCTAAAAAAGAATCTATACTATCAGGCACTGGTACACTAACTAAATGCTCTGCACTAATACCATATTGGGCATTATTATTTGTAATAAAGTAATAAACAATACCAGCTACAACAGCAACTAAAGGACCTTGAATTATTTGAAAAATTTTACCTTTTTTTGATAAAACATTGCTCCATAATATTAAAATTGATAATCCAATAATACCTATTAAAGTAGATCCTAAACTAATATTATTTAAAGAATTTATTATTTCTGAAAATGTATTTTGTCCATCTACTTGAAAAAATGCAAAATCTCCTTCAGGATCTGCGTCATAACCAAAAAAGTGTGGTATTTGTTTTAAAATAATAATAATACCAATACCAGTTAACATTCCTTTAATTACAGATGAAGGAAAGTAGTATCCAATAATACCTGCTTTTAAAAAACCAAAAACTAACTGTATAATACCACCTAAAACAACGGCAACTAAAAAGTTTTCATAACCTCCTAAAGTACCTATTGCTGTTAACACAATTGCTGCTAAACCTGCAGCAGGGCCACTTACACCAATCTTAGATCCACTTAGTCCACCAACTATAATACCTCCAATAATACCAGCAATTAATCCAGAAAAAAGAGGTGCGCCACTTGCTAAAGCAATACCCAAACATAATGGTAATGCTACGAAAAATACGACTACACTTGCAGGTAAGTCATTTTTAATATATTTAAACATATATAAATAATTTATTTCTAAACAGATAAGTTTAGATTTTTGTTTTTTAATAATAGATTTTTTTGTTTTACGAAGAAATTATAAAACAAATTTTGGTGGAGGTGTAGTAATTCTTAAATATTCTGATACGTAATCTTTTAAGTAAAAAACTACATGTTCTCTTTTTTGAGTTTTTCTAAAAAATAGACTAAAATTAAAGCTCGAGTATACTTTTAGTTCTTTAGAGGTTTCTTTAACATTGTTTTCTTCCTCTTCTTCATTTATATCAATAAATATAGTTGTGTCTTGGTTTTTGTCAACTAAAGTTATTATTGTAGGCGCAGCAATCATACTCAAAAATAAAATAGAGAAAAAGAGTGCAACTTTAGCCTTCAAATGAAATGATTTTTATAAAGGAAACAAATTTAAGAAAGTATTTTTAAATTTTTGTTAAATTATAACTAAAAAAAGTTCAACATTTTTACATGTTTCTTAAGTGTCCAACCTGTTTTTCCATCAGCTAATTTAATCTTACACCACTCATCAACAGTGTCTAAAATTTGTACTTTAGTGCCTTCGTGTAATACGAACAGTTCGTTAGCATTTTTAGTAGGCTCATTTTTAATTTCAACTTTCTCTGAAAAAACAATAGCTTCTAATGTGTTTATTGATTTGTTGTACTGCGAATAAGTAATGATAAATGCAGCAATTAATAAAATAAAAGTTAAAATACTTGTTGTAAAAAAGAGCCTTTTTTTATTTGGAATATCCGAAAAGTAAAAAAGTAAATATAGTACAGCAGCTAAAGAAGAAAGTATAATTGTAATAATTGCCCAAGAATTGTAAGTGATTTTTTGTAAAAAACTCTCATCTATCCTTTGAAATATAGACTTAGGCAATTCTTCAATTCGATCTAATGTTAATTTGTTAGCGATTAATAAGTTGTTCTTAGCTTCTTTATTTGTGGGGTTTAACAAAAGCGCTTTTTCGTAATTGTAAATAGAGGGTGCTACTTTATTTAATTTGTAATAACTGTTACCCAAATTATAATACAATTCAGATGACACCTTTTTAGAAGCTTCTATTTTTTCATATAATTTAATAGCTTCCTGGTATTTTCCACCTTTATATAAACTATTTGCCGTTATAAATAACTCATTAGCGTTTTGCGCTAATACAACGGTTGATATAAAAAACAATATTGTTACAATAGCCTGTTTCATTATAATTGTCTGTCTAATTGTGTTATTACCTCTTTAGCCTTTTCATATTCTTGTTCCATTTGTAGGTTTGTAATTGGGGTATACCTCGCAAAGTCGCAATCATTTAAAACAGCAATAAAACTATTTATAGTTGTATTGTCTGCTTTTTTATCTTTTAATAAAAGGGTGATTTTTTCACTGCTAATATCTAAGGTTTCTATACCTAGTTTAGCTTTTAAGTAATTGTGCAATGCTCTTTCTAAAGCTTCATAAAAAGCTTCTTTATTTCCTAATTCTTTTTGTGCTTCTGATAAATATTTTTTAGCCAGTCTGTCTGCTTTTCGTTTTTTATTTCCAGCAATATCACCATCTCGTTCTTCTTTTTTCTTATTGATAAAAATAGCAACAGGAATTAAAATTATTGGTAGGAATAATAAAATGTAAAATAAGATAGAATTAAAAAATGTATTTGTTTTTACAGGCTCAAAACTTGTAGTAGTTTGTATATATTTAAAATCATCTCCAGTAATTTTTACATCTTGTTTTACAGCAATATCTGATTGATTTGTTGGTAATGGTTTCCCTTCTAAAACATCAACATATAAATCATCTGTAACTATGGTTTTATAAATTTTTTCCTTAGGATTAAAATAAGAGAAACTCGTTTTCGGAATTTTGTATTTTCCTTTAAATTTTGGTACAACGGTATATGTGTCAGTAACAGCACCACTTATTCCGTTAGATGTAACGCTAATTTTTTCTTTTCTTTCTGGTTGATAAACTTCAAGTTCTTCTGGTGTTGTTACTTTAGGAAGTTCAAATAGTTTTAAGTTTCCTTTTCCGTTAACTTCTACTTTTATCAACGAAGATTCGTTTGCTTTTAAAGAGCCTTTGTTAAGTGAAACATCAAAAGAAAAATCACCAACTGCACCTGTAAAATTCTCAGGTTTATTGGTAAGAGGTAAGGCTTTTGCACGAAGTACTTTTTTAGCAGATGAAAATTCTCTTCTAACTTGTTTTGTAATTACGTTTCCAAAAAAATCTGCACGCCCTGTAGGCACGGCAACAATAATATCCATTTTCATAGGATCTATTGTTAATCTTCCGTTTTTGGTTGGTACTAATAAAGCTTTATGAAGTACAGCATATCGATAACGTTCACCATTATACATTCCTGTTTTTACAGGTGTTCCGTTTCTTTTTATTTCTTGATTCCAAAAGCCGTTATATTGTGGAGCCTCGGTAATTGCATTGTCATAAATACCAACGTTATCACTAAAATAAAGGCGATATTCAACATAAACACTTTCACCAACATAAGGTTGCGAATTAGAAAGTTCAGCAACTAAATGAATGTTTTGTTGTGCTATATAATTCGGGTCGTTAGGATTTTTAGGAACATCAACAGCGCTTAAAACAATAACTTTTACGGTATTCGATTTTATAGTTTCTCCACCAATTTCTATAGTGGCTGGTGGAATATTAAATTCACCTTTTCGTTTAGGCTGAATAATATAGGTGTAAGATTTAGAGAAGGTAACTTTTCCGTTTATCCAAGATTGACTAACAGATTGACTTGGGCCGCCAACTATTTTGAAGTTTTTAAAGTTTGGCGCTTTAAAATTATCTGCTCCTTGTTTATTGGTCGAAAACTCAACACGTAAACGTTGGTTAACGCCTAGTTTGTTTTTACTAACAGTTGCTTTTAATGCTGATTCTTGCGCATTAATAGTTAGGGTTATAAAAAGGAGTAATAATGATGTATATATTTTCAACTTCATATTCATTTTCAAAAAAACATTAAAAAGAGTTAAGTGTAAAAAAAGATAAGATTACCAATCTTTTTCTTGTTTCACCTTTTTTCCTTTCGATTTTTTAACATTCATTTTCTTTTGCGTTTTCTTTTCCTCGTTATTCAAACTCTCTAGCAGTTGCTTCATTTGCTCTGGAGACATTTGTGCTTGTTTTGGCTGCGGTTTTTGATCTTTCTTTTCGGGCTTTTTTTGATCTTGTTTGTCTTTATTTTCCTGATCTTTTTTATCGTCCTTCTTATCCTTATCGTCGCCTTTTTTATCTTTATTCTGATCTTTCTTTTTGTCCTTATCGTCCTTCTTATCCTTTTTATCTTTGTCGTCTTTCTTATCCTTTTCCTGATCTTTTTTGTCTTGCTCTTGTTGCTTTTTTAAATCTTTTTGAGCAACAGCTAAGTTATAACGGGTTTCATCGTCATTCGGATTTCTTCTTAACGCATTTTTATAAGCATCTACAGCTTGCTGATATTGTTTTTGCTCCATTTGTGCATTTCCAATATTATGATATGCTTCTGCTTTATCAAACTTATCTTTCGATGTTTTTGCGGTTACTTCAAATTGCGCAACAGCTTCTTTATATTTTTTTTCTTGATACAACGTATTTCCGAAATTATAACTCGCCTTATCGTAGGTGCTGTTTTTTCCTAGTGCTTTTCGGTAAGAAATAGCAGCATCACTAAATTTTTGTTTGTTATATAGCTTATTACCTTCACGCAATAAACTTCTAGCTTCACGCTGCAGTTTTAAGGTATCTAGCTGTGCTGATACGTCTATAGTAATCAACATTAAAAATAATAATAGTATGTTTTGTAGTTGTTTCATTTCTTATAAAATAAGTTCTATGAACCTTCTTCGTTAAATAAATCTGCCTTTTTAACCCATTTCGTTTTCTTTTCGAAAAAGAACAAATCAATAATTAAAAATAGCAATCCGATTCCTAAAAACCACTGAAATTGATCTTTGTAATCAGAAAATTGTTTTGTTTCAAACTCACTTTTCTGAGCGTTTGCAATAATGTTTTCAATAATATCAACAGGATTATCAGTTCTATTACCGTCAATATACTTTCCTTCAGATGCTTCCGCGATATCTTGTAAAACAGTTGTTGTTCTTTTGGTAATTACGGTTTCTCCTTTTCTATCTTTTTTATAACCAATAAGCGCGCCATTTAATTTTATAGGAATAGGCCCTCCTTTTTCGGTACCAACACCAATGGTGTATACTTTTACGCCTTCGTTAGCAATATTCTGAGCAACTTGTTTTGTTTCCTCTTGATGATCTTCACCATCAGAAATAATAATTAAAAAACGATTGGTTTGCTCGTCATTATTATAATAGGTTTTTGCTAAGTTTAAAGCTTCGTTAATGGCTGTTCCTTGGCTCGAAACCATATCTGGATTCGCATTTTGTAAAAACATTTTAGCCGCAGCATGATCGGTTGTAATTGGTAATAACGGATACGCATTACCTGCATAAATTATAATTCCAACTCTGTCGCTTCCTAACTTATCAATAATTTTAGAAATAATTTGTTTTGATTTTTCTAATCTATTTGGTGCAATATCTTCAGCCAACATACTTTTAGAAACATCTAAAGCAAAAACAACATCAACACCTTCTCTTTTTACTGTTTTTAACTTGGTACCCATTTTAGGGTTTACCAATGAGATAATTAAAAATGAGAGTCCTATTACTAAGAAAATCAATTTTACAACCGATTTAAATATAGATGAATTCGGAGCAATTTTTGCTAATAGTTTTGCACTTGCAAATTTTTTCTGAGTGCGTTTTTTCCACCATAAAACCAACAAGAAAATAACAACTATTATTGGAATAATTGCAAACAGATAAAAATATATTGGTTCTTCTATACGATACATTGTTTATATAAAGCTTTTAAATAAAGTGTTTTTTAATGTGAATTCTAGTAATAAAAAGATACCAGCTAAAAACACCAGTAATCTGTATTTTTCAGTATAATTATAGTATTTAAATTCTTCTATTTTTGTTTTTTCAAGCTTGTCAATTTCATCATAAATGGCTTTTAATTTAGAATTGTCGGTTGCTCTAAAATATTTACCATCTGTTTCTTTTGCAATATGTTTTAATAAATCTTCATCTATTTCAACTTGTTGTTTTCTAAAAGAAATTTTACCTGTTCGAGGGTCTTTCGCCCAAGGAAAATCTGCCATTCCATTAGTTCCAATTCCGATGGTATATACCTTAATATCCTTTCCTTTTGCTAATTCGGTTGCTGTTTTCGGATCTACAAAGCCTGCGTTGTTTACTCCATCTGTTAAAAGAATAATAACTTTACTTTTTGCTTTGCTTTCCTTTAATCTGTTTACTGCAGATCCTAATCCCATACCAATAGCAGTTCCGCCTTCTAATTGTCCCCATTTAATTTCAGAAATGGTTCTTTTAATGATAGATTTGTCGCTTGTAATTGGTGTTTGAGTAAAACTCTCCCCAGCATAAACTACAATACCGATTCTGTCATTTGGTCGACGATTTACAAAATCAATCGCCACTTTTTTTAGCGCTTCTAGTCGATTTGGCTTTAAATCTTTAGCCAGCATACTTGCCGATACATCAATTGCCATAACAATATCAATACCTTTATTTGTTTTCGTTTTTTTACTTACTGCTACATTTCTTGGTCTTGCCAAAGCAATAATTAAACATGTTAAAGCAGCAAGTCGTAATAGGTATAATAAAGGTTTTAATTTAGATAAAATAGAACCTTGTACTTTAAACCCTTTAACGCTAGATATTGTTAATTGTGCACTATCTTTTTTTCTAGAATAGTAATTCCAGAAAGCTAATAGCGGAATTAATATCAGCAACCATAAAAATTCGGGATTATGAAACTCAAAATTATTCCACTTCATCTTCTTTTACTTCTTTTTTAGGTTTCAAATTATCTAATACACTCTTGGCATCTTTACGATCGCCTTCTATTTGATGCGCCATTGGTTTCGATTTCGCAAACTTTACTAAATCAGACTCTTGTAATAATTTTCGTAACTTATAAATCGTTTCTTTATCAGTTTCAATAGATTTTATTTCATTTAAATCGTTTAAAATAGCGACTAATTCATCCGTAGTAATTTCTAGTGCAGGTATGTTTAATTCCCTTTCAATATAACCTCTTACAATTTCGGTTAGCTCACTATAGTATTTTTTAATTTTATTGTTTTGCCACAATAGCTTTTTGTCTAACTCTTGCAGTTTTTCAATCGCCTCTTCATAAGGCGGTAATAACGGAACAATAATTTCTTCTTTAGTTTCTTTTTTCTTTTTGATAACAAAGAAATAAAGTAATAATCCTATTATAATAAGAATAGCAAATGCCCACCAGAAATAATTTTTAAAATCATCAAATTGATAAGGTTCTCCTTTAATTGCTTTAATAGGAAATTTTTTAA
>CAXHZZ010000050.1:0-16726 GCA_964021635.1 uncultured Tenacibaculum sp. | reverse complement strand
AAATCAACGTCGGGCAAATTAAATGTATATAAATGGTTATTTATAATTTTTTCGTCTATTTTTTCAATATTAAGCTCGTTATTAACAACTTTTTTAGATATGTTTTTGATTGTATTAACAATTTCTTCTCTAGAGCCATAACTTAAAGCAAAAGTTAAGGTTATTTTAGTGTTGTTTTCTGTTTCAGTAATAACTTTTGTTAATATTTTTTGAGCACTTTTAGGTAGGCTGGTTATGTTACCGACAGCATTTATTTTTACATTTTTTCGCTGAAACTCTGGTAATTCTTTTTTTAAGGTGTTAACAAGTAGGCTCATAAGAGCATCTACCTCTAGTTTAGGCCTGTTCCAGTTTTCTGTAGAAAAAGCGTATAAAGTAACAAATTTTACACCTATTTCAGATGCGGCATCGGCGGTTTGCCTTATTGCAGTAAGTGCATTTCTGTGACCAAAAACACGCTGCATTCCTTTACCTTTAGCCCATCGGCCATTACCATCCATAATGACAGCAATATGATTCGGCACTTTTTGTAAATTAATACTGTGTAATTTGTCTTTCATATTTATTCTGCTAAACCTTTATAACATGGTGGTCTTCCAAAACTATAAACAATAGAAATACCTGTAAACATGTACCAATCGTTACCTGTTCCACCAAAGTTAAAGTCATTTATTTTATCAGTAGTAAAATCAATATCATCAACTAAGGTGATTCTTACACCTGTTTCTAATGCTATTGCTAAATGATCATCTAAACGCCCTTTAATTCCTATACCCAGTGGCATAGAATAAGAGAACTTGTTTTTTAAACGAATTGTACTAGGAGATGTTCTTTCTACAGGGCTTGCGTAATTATAGGCTGCTATTTGTGCAAGAATATATGGTGTAAACGTTGTTTTGTAGTTGCTGATATTATAATCAAAAAAATTAAATTCTATTCCTGCAGCAAACTCGTGTATGTTATTAGAAAAGCTATTTCCTCTGTTTTGACGAAATATGTTTTCAGAGTCCTTATCGTTGCCAGAAACAGGGATATATGTATAGGTTCCTCTTAAAGCTATTCTGGGGTTTAGATTGTATTTGTAAATTAAACCACCACCAAATTTATTTGGATAAATGTAATTATCACGGCCTATGTCACCAACATAATTTGTGCCGCCTAAGAACACTCCAACTTCGTGAGTTTGAGATTGTATTGTAATTGCTGTAAAAACAAATAATATGAATAGAAAAGTGTTTCTCATGATAAAAATAGCGTGCAAATATAGTAAAATGAATTTGCTTTAAAAAGTTAATAATCTGTCTTTTTGATTAACCTTTTTTTAAGGGATTTATTGTAGTAAAGAAGAATTATAAGGATTCATTTCGGGTATCTTCACCCCATAAAAGTTTACCTCTAAGTGTTTTTAAATGTGATTGAGGGGTAATTAAAATGCTTTTTACTGAAAAAGTGGCTTTTTGTATTTTAATTTTAGTGCCTTCAGAAACTGTGGTGATTCGTGAATCTAACGAGATTAAATAGTCTTTTTCGCGTGCACTAACTTCTAAATTTATTATAATGTTGTCTGGTATTACCATTGGTCTCGCATTTAAATTATGAGGTGCAATAGGTGTAATAACAAAGCTTTTAGAGTCGGGTAAAATAACAGGGCCATTACAGCTTAACGAATAGCCTGTAGAGCCTGTTGGAGTTGATATAATCAAACCATCGGCCCAGTAATTTGTTAAATATTCTTTGTTTAAGTAAGTTTTTACACCAATCATTGATGTTGTATTTCTTCGTGCTATGGTTATTTCGTTTAAAGCAAAATCTAACTCTTTAAATTCATTCGCCTGTGGATATGTTTCTATTTGTAATAAAGACCTGGCTTGAGTTGTATATTTATTTTTTAGTAATAAATCAACAGCTTCGTTAATTTGGTCTTTTTGAACAGTTGCTAAAAAACCTAGCCTTCCTGTATTTATTCCTAAAACTGGTATGTTTAAATTTCGTATATAAGTTACCGCTCTTAAAAAAGTCCCGTCCCCACCGATAGTAAACATCACATCAAATGAATTAGATAAATCTTTAAAATGAGCGTAAGTAGGATATTTTTTACTTAAAGATTTATTTTCAACTAACAAGTCGTAAAATTTTTTTTCAAAAAAAACCACTATCTTATTTTTCTCTAGTGCTGATACTAATATTTTAATTTCTTTTTCAGCAGTAATTGTGTAAGCCTGACCGTAAATAGCTACTTTTTTCACGTGTAATAATGTTTTTTATAGATATGTAAATTACATATCTAAGTATTTTTTTAAATAAGAAGCTCTATCTTTTAATTCCTCTAAGTAAAAATCGTCTTCATGTTTTGTGATGACGGTATAATCGTACCTTCTAAAAGTTTGAATGATTTCGTTTATTTCTTCCGTAATCATTTTTAAGGTAACCTGAGTGTTGTCTTGGTTTTCATATGAAGTATATAGTCCCAATAATTTTGCTCCGTTAGTTTCTACTATCTGAGCAATTTCTCCCATAGAAGTGTCATTTTTATTCTTTTCAACGATTAAAGTTTCACTCTCGTTATGTAAAAAAGGACTGTCGGCAAAAGCATCTAAAATGTCACTTAACTCATAATAGCCAACATAATTCATTTCTTTGTTTAAAACCGGAATTAAGTTGCAGTCATTGTCAGCAAATAAAACAATTAAATCTAAAAGAGTTGTTTTTTCATTAGAGTAAAAATGATCTAGTAAATAACCGTATTCACTAAGTGTGTCTTCTTTGTTTGTAATCGTATGAACATCACTTTCAGGTAAGCAACCAATTAGTTTTCCGTTTTCAACAATAGGAATATGAGTTATAGGTAAGTCTTTACATACTTTTAAGGCGCTTTTTACAGAGCTTTTTAAAGTAAGTGCTTTAATTTCTTTAAGTATAAAGTCGTTCACATTCATTACTACGAATATAGTTTAAAATGTTTTAATGATTATCTTTGTAATCTAATTTTATGAGATGACAAAGTTAAGTGTAAATATTAATAAAATTGCTACATTACGTAATTCTAGAGGTGGAAATACACCTGATTTATTAAAGGTAGCAGCCGATATTGAGAGTTTTGGAGCAGAAGGAATTACGATTCACCCACGACCAGATGAACGCCATATTCGTTACCAAGATGCTTATGATTTAAAATCGATTGTAACTACCGAATATAATATTGAAGGAAACCCGATTGATGAATTTATGAAAATGGTTTTAACAATAAAGCCAACTCAGGTAACATTAGTGCCTGATAGTGTATCTCAATTAACATCAAACGCAGGTTGGGATACAGTAGCAAATCAATCATATTTGCAAGAAGTAATTAAAGAATTTAAGAATAACGAAATCAGAACATCAATTTTTATTGATACTGATTTAAAGTTGATAGAAGCTGCAGCCAAAACAGGAGCAGATCGTATTGAATTATATACGGAAGAATATGCTACACAGTTTGATTTAGGTAATAAAAAAGCTGTAAAACAATATGCAGATGCTGCAAATTTAGCACACGAATTAGGTTTAGGTATTAATGCAGGGCATGATTTAAGCTTAGAAAATATTAAGTTTTTTAAAGAAAATATTCCCAATTTGGCCGAAGTTTCAATAGGACATGCACTTATTTCTGAATCGTTGTATTTAGGTTTAGAAAATGTAGTTAATATGTATTTACACAGATTGCAATAATAAAATTTTTAATATTTTTCCTGGTGCAGTCGAGATTCCATTTCAGATTTCAACTGCGCTCGATACAATAAATTCTTTATAAATGAACACCCAAATTTTACATTCTAGAATAATAGGAAAGGGAAAACCGTTGTTAATTTTACATGGTTATTTTGGTATGGGCGATAATTGGAAAAGTCATGCTAACAAGTTAGAAGAAGACGGATTTGAGGTGCATTTAATAGATCAACGAAATCATGGTCGTAGTTTTCATTCGGATGAATTTAATTATGAAGTAATGATTGCTGATTTATATAATTATATACAGCATCATAATTTAGAGAAAGTAGATTTATTAGGGCACTCTATGGGAGGAAAAACAGTAATGTTGTTTGCTACACAATATGCTCATTTGGTTAATAAATTAGCAGTTGCTGATATATCACCAAGAATGTATCCACCTCATCATGATGATATTTTAGAGGCTTTAAATTCAATCGATTTTACAATTCATAACTCAAGAAATTTGATAGATGATAAACTATCAGCATTAATACCACAAGTTGGAGTGCGACAATTTTTATTAAAAAGCGTATTCAGAAAAACAAAAGATGAATATGCGTTTCGGTTTAATTTAAAATCATTAACCGAAAATAATAACGAAGTAGGTGAAGCTCTGCCATCGTTTACCGTTTTTGAAGGAGATGCATTGTTTTTAAAAGGTGAAAACTCAGGTTATATCTCTGTAAATGAAGAGCCAATAATTAACGCGCACTTCCCAAATTCTAACATTAAAAAAATACCTAACGCTGGCCATTGGCTGCATGCTGAAAATCCGACAGATTTTTATAAAACCCTTATTAGTTTTTTAAAGTAAATAATGAAATACTAGTTTAATGCTGGTTTTTAATATACTTACAAAAACGTGTTTACCTTTGCTATATGTTTACATTATAAACTGTAATTAGCTATCTAAATTTTTTAAGACTGACAAAACTGCAGGTTTTTAATTTTGGTACGATTATAGCTTTTTATTACTAAAACATAAAAGTAATGAGACTATTTTTAAAATTATTACTAACATCGTTAGCGGTTATCATATTGGCAAGCGTATTACCAGGTGTGGTTGTAACAAGTTATGTAACAGCAATAATTGTAGCTGTAGTAATCTCGTTGTTAAACATGTTTGTACGTCCGTTATTAGTATTTTTTACGTTACCAGCAACTATCGTAACCTTAGGGTTGTTTTTATTTGTTATTAACGCTATTATTATAATGCTAGCAAGCAGCTTAGTTACAGGTTTTGCAGTAAGCGGATTTTTTACAGCACTATTATTTAGTGTACTATTATCAGTATTCAGATCGTTCTTGTTTTCATTGTTAAATGAAGACAAAATATAGCTGAAAACGAAAGAGTTAAACCTTTTGCAGAAAAGGTAAAAATAAACTAATTTTGCACCCGATTTTAAAGAAACAGATTTTAAGATGAATATTACAAAACAAAACGTAGATGCGTTAAACGCAGTTATAAAAGTTGATATAGTTGCTGAAGATTATCAAGCTACAGTAACAAAACAATTAGAAGATTACCGTAAAAAAGCAAACATTCCAGGTTTTAGAAAAGGTCAAGTGCCAATGGGAATGGTTAAGAAGCAATACGGAAAATCAGTAATGATTGATGAAGTAAATAAACTTTTACAGCAGTCGTTAAATAAATATTTAGCAGAAGAAAAATTAGATATTTTAGGAAATCCATTACCAAGAGTAGAAGATAACTTTAATTGGGATGCAGAGAAGTTTTCTTTTGAATTCGAATTAGGATTAGCTCCTGAGTTTGATGTAAACTTAAAGCCTAAAAATAAAGTTACTCAATATAATATCATCGCAACTGATGAGTTACTAAGTAAAGAAGTTGAAAACATTCAAACTCGTTACGGTAAAATTTCACCTATTGATGCAGCTACAGAAGAAGCTAACATTACTGGTACATTTGTAAACGAAGCTGAAGAGATTAATAAAAAATCAACAATTTCTGTAAAAGATATTAAAGGTAAAACAAACTTAAAGAAGTTTGTAGGAGCTAAAGTTGGTGATGTTTTAGAATTAAAAACAAAGAGTTTATTTGAAGATGAGCACAAGTTGCAAGATGCTTTAGGTGTTGCTCACGAAACAGTTCATGATTTAGATGTTGCCGTTACTTTTACAATCGAAGAAGTTACAAAAACAGAAGCGGCAGAATTAGATAAAGAATTATTTGATAAATTATTTGCTGACGGAAGTGTAAGTACAGTATCTGAATTAAAAGATAAAATTAAAGAAGACGCAGAAAAGCAATTTCAGCAACAAGCAGATCAGCAATTGTTAAATGCAATTACTGAAAACTTAGTAGAAAATACTAAATTTGAGTTACCTACAGAATTTTTACAAAAGTGGTTGCAAACTGCTGGTGAAAAGCAATTAACAGCTGATGAAGCTGTAGCTGAATATAATAAATCTGAAAAAGGTTTACGTTACCAACTAATCGAAGGAAAGGTTATGAAGGATAACGATATTAAGATTGATTATAAAGAGTTAGTGGATTATGCAAAAGGATTTATCCGTTCGCAAATGGCACAATTTGGTAACATGAATCCAGAAGAAAAAGAGTTAGATGATATTGCTGGTAGAGTTTTACAAAACCAAGAGGAAGCTCAAAAATTACAATCACAGTTAATTAGTCAAAAATTATTGGCTTTTTATAAAGAGAACATGAGCTTTGATTCGAAAGAACTTTCTTACGAAGATTTCATCAAAGAAGTATATAAATAACAGTTGTAAACTGTTTAAATAGTAAGAAACCTGAATGTGAATTCAGGTTTTTTTAGCCATAAACGGTAACAATATACTAACGAAATAGTTCTTATATTTACACCATATAACCCAAAAAACATTTTTAAAATGGATTACGGAAAAGAATTCGAAAAATACGCAACAAAACACCACGGAATAAACAGTACATATTTAGGTAAAATAACAAGTAGTTTAACGCCATATATTATGGAAGAACGTCAGATGAACATTACCCAAATGGATGTTTTTTCTCGTTTAATGATGGATAGAATTATCTTTTTAGGAACCGGAATTAACGATCAGGTAGCTAATGTAATTCAAGCACAATTATTATTTTTAGAAAGTGTAGATGCAAATAAAGATATTTCAATCTACATTAATTCGCCAGGAGGTGGTGTTTATGCAGGTTTAGGTATTTACGATACAATGCAATTTATAAAGCCAGATGTTGCAACTATTTGTACAGGTATGGCAGCATCTATGGGAGCAGTTTTAATGTGTGCTGGTGAAAAAGGTAAACGCTCTGCTTTGCCACATTCACGAATTATGATTCACCAACCATTAGGTGGGGCACAAGGGCAAGCATCTGATATAGAAATTACAGCAAGAGAAATCTTAAAGTTAAAAGATGAGTTGTATAATATTATTGCTAGTCATTCAGGACAAACATTCGATAAAGTAAATAAAGATTCTGATCGTGATTATTGGATGAAAGCCGACGAAGCAAAAGCTTACGGAATGGTAGATGAAATTTTAACAAGAAAATAATACATTACTGTCATTACGAACAGAGTAACATAATCTCTTTTTTTTAGAAAGAGATTATGTTTTTAACTCGTTATGACGTTATAAAGTAACATAAAATGTCGAAAGAAGAAAACTTACAATGTTCCTTTTGTGGGCGTAAAAAGCCAGAAACCGATTTGTTAATTGCAGGTATGGATGCGCATATTTGTGATAAATGTATAGAGCAAGCTCACGGTATTGTTGAGGAAGAAGTAACTGAAGCAAAAGCAGATGGTTTATCGAAAGATTTAACATTAAAAAAACCAAAAGAAATTAAAGCTTTTTTAGATCAGTACATTATCGGACAAGACCAAACAAAAAGAGGAATGTCGGTAGCTGTATATAATCACTATAAACGATTATTACAAACTAAAGACGAAGAAGATGAGGTTGAAATAGAAAAGTCTAATATTATTTTAGTAGGTGAAACAGGTACCGGTAAAACATTGGTAGCACGTACAATTGCTAGAATGTTAAATGTACCTTTTTCTATTGTAGATGCTACAGTTTTAACACAGGCAGGATATGTTGGTGAAGATGTTGAAAGTATTTTAAGTCGCTTATTACAAGCCGCAGATTACGATGTAGAAAAAGCACAGCGCGGTATTGTTTTTATTGATGAGATTGATAAAATAGCACGTAAAGGAGATAATCCTTCAATAACTAGAGATGTATCAGGTGAAGGTGTTCAGCAAGCTTTATTAAAATTATTAGAAGGATCTGTAGTAAATGTTGCCCCTAAAGGAGGAAGAAAACATCCAGATCAGAAGTTTATAGAGGTTGATACTAAAGAGATTTTATTTATCGCAGGTGGTGCTTTTTCAGGTATTGATAGAATTATCAGTAAGCGTTTAAACATGCAAGCTGTTGGTTATAGCGCTTCAATTGATGAGGATAAGGTTGATGAAAGTAACTTATTACAATACATCATTCCTTCTGATTTAAAGTCATTCGGATTAATTCCAGAAATCATTGGTCGTTTACCTGTATTAAGCTACATGAATCCGTTAGATGCAGAAACATTACGTGCCATTTTAACAGAGCCTAAAAACTCTATTATTAAGCAATACACAAAGTTGTTTGCAATGGATGATGTTGAGTTCACTTTAACTGAAGAAGCATTACAATACATTGTTGATAAGGCAATTGAGTATAAATTAGGTGCTCGTGGTTTACGTTCGTTATGTGAAGCTATTTTAACAGACGCAATGTTTGATTTGCCAGGTTCTGATGAAAAAATATTAACGGTAACAAAAGAATATGCAGAAGCTAAAGTTACAAAATCAGCTTTAAAGAAATTAAGAGCAGTTTCGTAATTTATACTAAAAGTATACCCTCATAATTATTAGTACTATTAAGATTAATAATTATTGATAAAATAAAAAGACCACATTTATTAAAATGTGGTCTTCTTTATTTTATGATAAAAGTGTTTTTTTAGTGCGATATAATTTTACTGTGTTTCTTAATCCACTGATTAAGTTGTTCAGCAGTTAAATTATATTTTTGCTGTATTTCATTCTTTTTACTTTGTATATGAGCCTCGTTCAAAACAGCATATTCGTATTCTTTAGCAACTGATTTTTGAAACTTCTCATAATAACTTTTAGCAGTTTCTTGAGGTTGAATTGTTTTAGGTTTAAGAGCAGAATCGCCAAGTAAATTAATCCACTGCGTAAACTCTTCAGCATTTAAGTTATACTTTTTTTGCACTTCTTCTTTTTTACTTTGTAAATAAGAAGGTGTTAAAATTGCTTTTTCATATTCTTCTACAGCCGATTTTTTAAATTTAGAATAATAAGCAACAGAGTGTTTTTGTGGTAAGCCAACATCTGTACTTTTAACCACATTATTATTAGTAACTAGTAAACTCGAGTATTTATTAATCCATTCAGTTAATTGAGAAGGATTTAAATTATATTGTTGTTGCAACTCATTCTTCTTACTTTGTAAATGAGCAGCTGTTAAAACTAATTTGTCATACTCAGTAACTACAGAAAGCTGAAACTTCTCGTAATAATTAGAGGCAGTCTGTTTAGCCGTATTATTTTGTAAAGGTTGTGCTTTTTTAACTACAGGTTGCGTTACCGTTGGTGTACTTTTAGGAGTAATAGCAGTGGTGGTTTCTGTATAACCGGCATTACTTGTATATGCAGCTGTTTCGTCCTTATACCATGCTTGTGGAATATTCTTTAGCTGTTTATCATTTACAATAATAGCATCAATTTCGTTACTTGTAGTGTCTAAGCTCTCTAATTTTGTGCAACCTTTAACATCTAAATTTGTTAAACGATTAAAGCTACAATATAGGCTTTCAAGATTTTTGTTATCTCCTAAAATAAGTTCTGTTAATTCATTATTATCACAACTAACATAAATTAACTCAACATTATTACGAAGGTCAAGACGTTCTATTTGGTTATCACTGCAGTTTAAAAATGTAATAGAAGTACTTTTAGATAAATCTATTTTAGTAATATTATTACCAAAGCAATCGATACGTTTTAAATTAGGGAAACTTTCAAGCCCTGTTAAATCTTTAATTTTAGAGTGCACATTAGGTAAAAGTTTATTTGTTATCGGGTCGTTTACATTTAGGTTAACAACGTGTCTTGCGTCACTAACTAGAATGCTTCCATTTAATCCGTTAGAGTCGATGCCTAAATCAATTAAACATTCTTCCAAACCAATATCAGGAATGGTAATAGTTTCTTGAGCTGTTGCACTTAAATTTAACAGTAATATAATATATAAAGATGCTAATTTTTTCATAATAGGTAAATTTGTGGCAAAATTATATATTTATATGATTTTGACAAGTAAAAAGCGTAAGAGATTTTTTTATTAATATAAACGCATTTAAAACTATTATATTTGCTAGTTGTATTTAAAATACTATATGATAACCCAACAAACCATAGAAAAAGTTTTTGAAGCCGCCCAAGTAGCCGAAGTAATAGGTGAGTTTGTGCAATTAAAAAAATCAGGAAGTAGTTTTAAAGGTTTAAGTCCGTTTACAGACGAGAGAACTCCGTCGTTTATGGTATCGCCAGTAAAACAAATATGGAAAGATTTTAGTACAGGAAAAGGAGGGAACGCCGTTTCTTTTTTAATGGAACATGAGCACTACACGTATCCGGAGGCAATTAAATGGTTGGCGAAAAAATATAATATTGAGATAGAGGAAACCGAGCAGTCTGACGAGCAAAAAGAGCAGATGAATGAAAGAGAAAGTATGTTTTTAGCATCTAAATTTGCTAAAGATTATTTTCACGATGTATTAATGAACAGCCAAAAAGGGCGTGCAATCGGATTATCTTATTTTAAAGAAAGAGGTTTTAGAGAAGATATTATAGAAAAATTTGATTTAGGATATTGTAAAGATGAATGGACGAATTTTACTGATGCTGCATTAGCGAAGGGTTACGATTTAAAGTATTTAAAATCTACAGGTTTAACCATTGTAAAAGAAGGCGGTCCACAAATTAAAAAATTTGACCGTTTTAAAGGTCGCGTAATGTTTCCGATACACAGTATGTCGGGGCGTATTTTAGGTTTTGGAGGTAGAATACTTACGAATGATAAAAAAGCAGCCAAATATTTAAACTCTCCAGAAAGTGATATTTACCATAAAAGTAAAATTTTGTATGGAATTTACCACGCAAAAAAAGAGATAGCAAAACAAGATAATTGTTATTTGGTAGAAGGATATACCGATGTTATTTCTTTTTATCAATCGGGTGTAGAAAATGTAGTGGCTTCTTCAGGTACGGCGCTTACTGCGGATCAAATTAGATTGATAAATCGATTAACAAAAAATATTACTGTTTTATTTGATGGTGATGCAGCCGGAATTAGAGCTTCTATTCGTGGTATCGATTTGATTCTTGAACAAGGAATGAATGTAAAAGTGGTTTCTTTTCCTGAAGGCGAAGATCCTGATAGTTTTGCAAAAGCACATTCTACAGCAGAGTTAAAACAATATTTAAACGAAAAGGCACAAGATTTTATAGAGTTTAAAGTGTCTTTATTAATGGAGGACGCAGCAAACGATCCTGTAAAAAAAGCAGGATTAATTCGTGATATTGTTACCAGTATATCTAAAATTCCTGATGGAATTCAACGTGAAGTATACGTGCAAGAATGTGCGCGTATTATGGATATTTCTGAGCGTGTTCTGTTTAGCGAATTAGCACAGTTGATAAGTAAAGGATTGGCTAATTCAAATAAACAGAGTCAAGGTAGTAGTTCTTATCAGCCGCAAGCGGAATATTCACCACAAAAAGAAACAGCTTTAGGTCTTGTAAAAGGAGGAGGAAAAGGACGTCAGAAAATAGATCAACTTAATATTTTAGAAAAAGAAATTATAAGAATATTGTTGTTGTACGGAAATGAAGTAATCGATTTTGTAAATTGGGTAGATGGTGTTGATGATAAAGGTCGCCCGATTATGGAAAAAGAAGAGTATCAAAATACAGTTTCAAATGAGTTGTATTTAAATTTACAAGAAGATGAGATTGAGTTTGCCAACGAAATTTTTAAATTAACTTATTATCAATTAGTACATCAGTTAAATCAAGATGAAAAAATTTCTATTGATCAATTAATAATGCATGAAAATCAAGAAATATCAAACTTGGTAACCAATATTTTAATGGATGAAGAAAAATATTCTTTAAGTGATTGGGAGCGAAAAGAGATTTTTGTAACAGAAACAGTTAAAATACTACCTAAATTAGTTTCAGATGCAGTGTTAAATTTAAGAAGGATTTTAATCGAAGAAAAAATAAAGGAAATTATGCACGAAGTACAAACGCAAAATGCTGTGCTCGACCTCGAAGAAATTTCTAACTACACTGATTTAAAAAAACGATTGTTTGAAAAACTTAACCGCGTAGTTTAAAGATTCATACTTGAAGCGTTTTCACTCTTTTATAATATCATATATTTTTAGTATTTTCGAAACGAAAAAAGAAAAAGATATTATGAAAAAACTGCTAGATTTTTTTGAGCTGCTAAGATTGATAATTCTGTTGCCGTTTAAAATTTCGAACGGACATAAAAAACATGCTTATCAAAAGATTAAACGACAAATGCTGTTGGTTAATTTACTTTAAGTTACTAGGTATTTCGCAAACAGGAATAGGGACCATTTTGTGCTGATTAATTCGATTAAGACGAGTGTATATTTTAAATACTTCTAGTTTTCTATCAGAAAAATCAGCATTGTTTTTACCTTCATTTTGCATTTGCATTGCCCATTCTAATTCATCATACGACGCACCTATTTGATCTTCGTCTGTTCTGCTATCGCCAAATAAACCATCAGTAGGTTGTGCTTTTTGAATTGATTGTGGCACGTCTAAATGCGCAGCTAAGTCAAATACTTCAGATTTAACTAAATCTGCAATAGGACTTAAATCAACACCTCCATCACCATACTTGGTGTAAAAACCTACACCAAAATCTTCTACTTTATTACCAGTTCCGGCTACTAATAATCCGTGCAAACCTGCAAAATAATACAAAGTAGTCATGCGTAAACGCGCACGTGTATTTGCTAATGCTAAATCTGTTTTTGCTGATTTTTTAACTTCTGGAACCACTGTTTTAAAATCTTCAAAAGTACTTGTTAAGTTTACTTCTGCCTCCGTAACATTGCTAAAACGTTCTTTTAATTGTTTAATATGTTCATTTGCCCTGCTTACTTGACTTTCTGCCTGATGAATCGGTAACTCAACACATAAAGTAGGTAAACATGTTTTAGCACATAAAGTTGACGTTACAGCACTATCTATACCACCAGAAATACCAACTACAAATCCGTTAACGCCAGCATTTGTTGCGTATTCTTTTAGCCATTGTACAATATGTTCTGAAACTTTAGGTGTATTCATAATTAGATAGATTTTATAAGGGTTTATATAAAAATGATATAAACTATTTTAGTAATTTCGACGTTGTAATGTTGAATGTAAATATACTAAAGTTCATGAGAAAAATTTTAGCACTTTTTGTTTTAGTTGCTGGTTTAATGTCTTGCAAAAAAGAGACAACTATTAATTTTAAAGTTGATGTTTCTAATATTGATGTTCTTGTAAATATAGATCGATTTGATGTTGATTTTTATAAGACGACTCCAAATAATTTAAGTAAAACAAAAAATAAATATCCGTTGTTATTTCCGCCACAACCTGATAGTGTTTGGGTGAATAAAATAAATAATGAGGATGAAAGAGAGTTGTTTAATGAAACTCAAAAGGTTTATAAAAATATAGATACTTTAAGAACTGAATTAACATCACTTTTTAAGCATTTAAAATATTACAATCCTAAGTTTAAAAGTCCGAGAGTAATTACAATGCTAACAAATATCGATTATGATAATCGAATTGTATATGCAGATAGTTTGTTGTTAATTTCTTTAGATGCCTATCTTGGTGAAAAGCATCCGTTTTATAACGATTACCCTGTTTATGTTAAGCAAAATAATAATAAAGAACATATTATTGTAGATGTAGCTAAAGCAATCATAAATGCACAAGTATTTGCTGGTAAACAAAGAAGTTTTATTGATAAGGTTATTCAAAAAGGAAAAAGAATGTATTTGTTAGATATCTACTTACCCACGGTGTCTGATCAAGAAAAAATAGGATACTCTTCAGTTAAATATGATTGGGCAAAAAATAATGAAGAACATATTTGGAAATATTTTATTGAAAAAGAGATGTTGTATAGTACCAATAAAGAATTAGATAAACGCTTTATAGATATTGCACCTTTTTCTAAGTTTTATTTAGATGGAGATAATAAATCACCAGGTAGAATAGGGGAGTTTATTGGTTGGCAAATTGTACGTTCGTACATGCAAAAGAATGACGTATCTTTGCAGGAATTATTACAAAAAAACGAAGACGAAATCTTTAAGAAATCAAAATATAAACCAAAGAAATAATGGCGATAGAGCACACTTCTAAAATAACATTTAAAGTAGGGTTAGACGAGAATAAAGTTCCTGAAGAAATTTCATGGAATGCTGAAGATGGCGGAATAGATAATGAGCCTTCTAAGGCAATCATGTTATCGGTTTGGGACCATAAGAAAAAAGATACTTTACGTATGGATCTTTGGACAAAAGATATGCCTGTTGATGAAATGAAACAATTTTATCATCAAACATTAGTATCAATGGCTGCTTCATTTGAAAGAGCTACCGATGATGCCAAAATGGGCGCAACCATGCGAGATTTTTGTGATTACTTTGCAGAGAAGTTAGAATTAAAAAAATAAAAAAAAGCAGCTTTTAAGCTGCTTTTTTTATACGGTATGGTTTTTTATTTTATTTATAATAAGATTATAATCTTCAGTGTTGTTTACAAAATCTAAATCAGAAACATCTATAATTAAAATATTTAAATTAGGTTCTGTTTTTATAAAGTTGCTATAACCATCGTGTATTTTTTGTAAATAACTAGCTTCTATATTTTGTTCGTAATCCCTTCCACGCTTTTTAATGTTTTCTAATAAACGTTCTGTGTTTTGATATAAATATACATATAAATCTGGTTTAGTGATTTCTTTGTACATTAAATCGAACATTTTACGGTATAATTTATACTCGTCTTTTTGTAAGGTTACTTGAGCAAAAATTAAAGACTTAAAAATATAATAATCAGAAACGATAAAGTTTTTAAATAAATCAAACTGCGCTAAATCATCTGTTAATTGCTGATACCTGTCGGCCAAAAAACTCATTTCTAGCGGAAAAGCATAACGTTCATTATCTTCATAAAATTTTGGTAAAAACGGATTGTCAGCAAAACGTTCTAATACAATTTTAGCATTAAATTCGTCAGACATCATATTGGCTAATGATGTTTTTCCTGCACCAATATTTCCTTCTATAGCAATGTAATTGTATTTTTCTGTAATAGGAGTTGGTCTTTTTAATTGCTCTCTAATAGGCATAATTTCTGAATCGTCTGCACAATTTTCTAAACAAATGTATAAATGCTTTTTTTCTATCGGATGAATGGTGTTTCTAGCAATTTCTACTAAAGGAACCAATACAAACTTTCGATCTAGCATCCGCGGATGCGGTACAATAAGATTTTTAGAAAAAATAATTTCATCTTCAAATAAAACAATATCGATATCAATAATTCTGTCTGTATAACCTTCTGTATCTTTTCTAGTTCTTCCTAACTCGCTCTCTATTGCAAGTAAATTTTTAATTAGGCTTTCGGGTGGCAAATAAGTAGAAACTTTAATACAGGTATTGTAAAAATCGGCGCCATCGAAACCTAAAGATGATGTTTTATATACGGAAGCAATTTTAAGAACAGCGCCAATTTTATCTGCAATTAGATTAATTGCATCTTGAATATTTTGGAGCTTTTTACCCTTATTAGTTCCTATTGATAAGTATGTTATTCGTTGTATTTTCATGTATAGAATGCAAAGAAAAATAAAACTAGAATAACATAAGTGAAAAAATATGATTTTTTTATTTTAAATAAAGTAGGGTAAATTAAACTTATCTTGTTTTATAGTTGGAATTCTTTAAAGAGTATAGTTTTTATTAAGATTATTGGGGAATGGTCAAAAAAAGAACCCTTTTAAGATTGCTAATTTTAGTTTTCTTTTTAGGTATTTACAACTCTAAGATTTTTCTGTTAGTAAGTTAACAAAAAAGGCAACCATTTATGGTTGCCTTTTTTAATTTTATAGTAAAGATTTTTTAATCTTCTTTTCTAGGTTGTCTTGGTTTTCTGTCATCACGTCCGCGGTTATCTCTGCTTCTGTTATCACGTCCTCCAGAACGTTTATCATCTCTTGGTGGTCTTGCTACATAACCTTCTGGTTTAGGCAATAATGCTTTACGAGAAACTTTTTCTTTACGAGTTCTTGGGTCTTGACCGAAATACTTTACATCAAAAATATCACCCATATTTACTACATCAGTAACATTTTCTGTACGTTCCCAAGCTAATTCACTAACGTGTAATAAAACTTCGTTTCCAGGAGCATCCATATATTCTACAACTGCACCAAAATCTAACATTTTAATTACTTTAACCTGGTAAGCACTACCTACTGTTGGTTTGAAAAGCATAGACTCGATACGAGTAATAACTTCTTCTATTCCTGCAGGATCAGTTCCTAAGATTTCAATAATTCCTTCTTCAGTTACAGCGTCTTCAGTAATTACAATTGTAGTTCCTGTTTCTTTTTGTAGTTCTTGAATATGTTTACCTCCTGGTCCAATAAATGCACCAATCATATCATTAGGAATACGTCTGTTAATCATTTTAGGAGCATGTTCTTTAACTTCTTCGTTCGCCGTAGCAATAGTGTCAGTTAATTTCCCTAAAATGTGTAAACGACCATCACGAGCTTGTTTTAGTGCATTTACTAAAATTTC
>CAXHZZ010000049.1:0-17277 GCA_964021635.1 uncultured Tenacibaculum sp. | reverse complement strand
TTGTTGGAGTATTCAATTTCGGAATGAAATATTTAGATCCACCAATAGAATACGGGTTGGCTATTAATTTCGGTACTTCAGAAGTAGGTAGTGGTGAACCTGTAGAAAAAACAACATCTCAATCGGCACCAGAGAAACCACAAGAAGAAGTTGTAGAAGAACCTGTAAAAGAAACACCGCAAGAAACTGTGCCGGAAGAAGTAATTACAAGTGAAACTACAAAAGAGGTTCCTGTTATAGAAAAATCACAAGAAAAAAAGGAAGTAGTAAAAGAAAATCCAAAAAAAATAATAGCTAAAAAGAAGCCAAAACCTAAACCATCAAAAGAAACCACGGATGCGTTAAATAGTTTGTTAAACGGAACATCGAAAGACGGAGCAGCACAAGGAGAGGGAGATGATGTCAAATCCGGAGTAAAAGGAAACGAAAAAGGCGATCCGAATGCTAGTAAATATTATGGGAATTCAGGAACTGGCTCTGGAGGAAATTATAATTTAAAAGGAAGAACAGCACTTTCTAAACCGATACGAAAACCAGATTGCCAGGAAGAAGGTACTGTGGTAGTTAGTATTGAGGTAGATCAAAACGGAAAAGTTATCAAAGCTATTGCAGGAGTAAAAGGATCTACAAATACCGCAGCCTGTTTATTAAAGCCAGCTAAAGAGGCTGCTTTAAAAACAAAATGGAATGCAGCAGTAAATGCGCCATCAAAACAAAGAGGAACTATTATCTACAAGTTTTCTTTGTCTAAATAATTAGCTTTTTAATAAATGTCATCTCAATTAATGTTGAGTGGTTATAAAATAGATATATGACATATCAAGAAACGGTAGATTGGATGTTTGCGCAACTGCCAATGTATCAAAATCAGGGTAAAACAGCCTTTAAAAAAGATCTTACGAATAGTGTTGCTTTAAGTAATAAATTAGGGAATCCTGAGAAGAAATTCAAAACAATTCACGTAGGTGGTACCAACGGAAAAGGTTCTACAAGTCACATGTTAGCGAGTGTTTTACAAGAAGCAGGCTACAAAGTGGGATTGTACACATCGCCACATCTTAAAAGTTTTACCGAACGTATCCGAATAAACGGAAAAGAAATAGCTAAAGAAAGTGTCGTTCAATTTATATCAGAAAATAAGTACTTTTTAGAAACACAGCGCTTATCATTTTTTGAGATGACGGTGGGTATGGCATTCGATTATTTTGCAAAACAACTTGTGGATATTGCAATTATAGAAGTAGGTTTGGGAGGACGATTAGACTCTACAAATATTATTACGCCAGAGGTTTCGGTAATTACCAATATCGGTTTAGATCATACACAGTTTTTAGGAGAAACCTTACCAGAAATAGCTTTTGAAAAAGCAGGAATTATTAAAAATAGAGTTCCCGTTGTTATTGGTGAGCGTCAACAAGAGGTTGAACATGTTTTTAGCGCTAAAGCGGATGCTTGTAAAAGTGAGATACTATTTGCTTCGGATGAAGACTTTAATTATACAACCGATTTATTGGGTAATTATCAAGTCAACAATATAAAAACAGCGGTAAAAGCTATTCAGCAGCTAAAGGAATTTAAAATAATAGAAGACAATATAAAAAATGGTTTGTTAAATGTTGTGAAGAACACCAATTTAAAAGGACGTTGGCAAATTTTACAGCAAGAACCAAAAATAATTTGCGACACTGCTCATAATAAAGAAGGCTTATTTTATACTTTAAAGCAACTTAAAAAAGAAAATTTCAAAGCGCTACACATTGTATTAGGAGTAGTCTCTGACAAGAGTTTAAAAGATATTTTACCATTATTTCCAACAAATGCTATTTATTATTTTTGTAAGCCATCTATCCCGAGAGGCATGTCAGAAAAAACACTAAAAGAAGCCGCAAACGAGTATAATCTGATTGGTGATTCGTTTAATTCTGTAAATCAGGCTTTTGAATCGGCAAAGCTAAGAGCTAGTAAACAAGATGCTGTGTATGTTGGTGGAAGTACGTTTGTTGTTGCAGAAATTTTATAAAATTAAATTAAAATAGTGTTGTTTTTTTCTAAAACAATACTATATTTGCACCCGCAATTGAGGGCAATTAGCTCAGTTGGTTCAGAGCACCTCGTTTACACCGAGGGGGTCGGGGGTTCGAATCCCTCATTGCCCACAGTAATCACAATCCTGATGAATTTTCATCGGGATTTTTTGTTTTCCAAATAAAAACAGAAGCTTGCTTTGTGGTTTTTTGGAAGCAAAAAATCCTATTTGAGTGAAACTCATTTTGGTTGTATTTGTAGTAGTGGTTTCAATAAAGAATCTGTAATTACAAATTATATAAAAAAAGTCTCATCAGAAATGATGAGACTTTTTTTTGTATAACATATTACTTCCTATAGTTTTTTTGTAGTTTCGTAAATTAATTTAATAGATAGATTAAGTGAAGGCTTAGTCTTATTAAGTAGCTAAATCATAATTAATGAATAAGTCGAAAATTGCAATCATAGGATTGGGTTATGTAGGGTTGCCTTTAGCCAGGTTATTTGCAACTAAATATTCGGTTATTGGTTTCGATATAAAGGCTAAAAGAGTAGCAGAATTAAAGTCGGGAGTGGATGTAACGTTAGAAGTTGATGATGCTTTATTAAAAACTGTTTTAGTAGATAGCGATTCTGATGAAAAAGGCTTATTTATCACCAGTAATGCGGATGCTATAAAAAACTGCAATTATTATATTGTTACCGTACCAACATCGGTAGATAAAAACAATCAACCTATTTTAACGCCGTTATTAAGTGCTAGTAAAACCATAGGGAATGTTTTAAGTGAAGGTGATATTGTGGTGTATGAATCTACCGTATACCCAGGAGCAACAGAAGAAGATTGCGTACCTGTGTTGGAAGAAGCATCGGGGTTGAAATTGAACCAAGATTTTTATGTGGGCTATTCGCCAGAAAGAATCAGTCCGGGAGATAAAATCCGTACCGTAGAAAATATTTTAAAAGTTACTTCGGGTTCTACCAAAGAAACAGCTCAAAAGGTTGATGATTTATATAAATCAGTTATTGGGGCAGGAACACACATGGCACCTTCTATTAAAGTAGCAGAAGCTTCGAAAATAATAGAAAACTGTCAAAGAGATATTAATATTGCTTTTGTAAATGAATTGGCTAAGATTTTCAATTTAATGAACATTAACACGAGCGATGTTTTAGAGGCCGCAGGTACTAAATGGAACTTCTTACCTTTTAAACCCGGTTTAGTTGGTGGGCATTGTATTGGGGTGGATCCGTTTTACCTGGCACAAAAAGCACAGCAGTTTGGCTATTATCCCGAAATAATTTTATCAGGAAGACGTTTAAATGATAGTATGGGCAATCATATTGCATCAGAAGTTGTGAAGTTGATGATTTCAGAAGATGTAAAAGTGAAAAATGCAGAGATTTTAATTTTAGGAATCACGTTTAAAGAAAACTGTCCGGATATTCGAAATACAAAAGTGATTGATGTGTATCACGCTTTAAAAAGCTATGGAGTTACGCTTGATGTTTACGATCCATGGGCTAAAGAAAAAGAGGTTTCAGAATCCTATGATATTGCTTTAAATAAACAGCTGTACGATAAAAAATACGATGCCGTGGTGTTGGCGGTATCACACAACGAATTTAAAGAAATAGATTTATTGAGATTGAAAAAGGAAAACGGAGTCGTATATGATGTAAAGAATTTCCTACCTCATGAATTAACTGATAAAACATTATAATGAAAAACTTTGCTTTAATAGGAGCCGCAGGGTATATCGCTCCACGTCATTTAAAAGCTATAAAAGATACGAACAATACTTTAATCGCTGCGCTTGATAAGTTTGATAGTGTTGGGGTGATGGATAGTTATTTTCCGAAGGCAGATTTTTTTGTGGAATTCGAACGATTCGATCGTCACATCGAAAAAATTAAGCGCCAGCAAAACATACAGCTCGATTATGTGAGTATTTGTACGCCAAATTATTTACACGATTCGCATATACGAATGGCCTTGCGTAGAGGAGCAGATGCTATTTGCGAAAAACCATTGGTGTTGAATCCTTGGAATGTAGATGCGTTGCAAGCCATAGAAAAAGAGTCAGGAAACAAAATTAATACCATTCTGCAATTACGATTGCATCCAAGTATCATTGCGCTAAAAAAGAAAGTTGAAACCGAAAATAAAAAAGGTAAGTACGATATCGATCTAACCTATATTACTTCTCGAGGTAATTGGTATGATGCCTCTTGGAAAGGAGATGAAAGTAAGTCGGGAGGAATCGCAACCAATATCGGAGTGCATTTTTACGACATGTTGTCTTGGGTTTTTGGCGAGGTACAAGAGAATTTGGTACATTTAAGAGCAAAAGATAAATCGGCAGGCTATTTAGAATTTGAAAATGCCAGAGTACGTTGGTTTTTATCTATTGATGAAAACTCATTACCAAAGCAAATTCAAGAAGTCGGCCAAAGAACCTACCGTTCTATAACCGTAGATGGAGAAGAAATAGAGTTTAGTGGCGGATTTACAGAATTACATACCGAAAGTTATAAAGGAATTTTAAAAGAAAACGGCTTCGGATTGGTAGATGCCAAGCAGTCTATAGAAATTGTGCATGCTATTAGAAATACGGAATTGGTTAATATAGGAGAGAAACATTTGTTTTTAGGTAGATAAAACTATATTTGCAAAAAAAAGAAAAAGAAATGAAAATAGGAATAACCTTTAGTGCTTTCGATTTATTACATGCGGGTCATGTAAAAATGCTAGAAGACGCAAAAGAACAATGCGATTATCTTATTTGTGGTTTGCAAACAGATCCTACTGTTGATAGACCCGAAAAAAACAAACCCATACAATCTGTCGTAGAAAGATATATCCAATTAAAAGGATGTAAGTATGTAGATGAAATAGTACCGTATGCTACGGAACAGGATTTAGAAGACGTATTACAATCTTTTAAAATAGACGTACGCATTTTAGGAGATGAATATGCAGATAAAAACTTTACAGGGAGATCTTATTGTGAAGAAAAAGGCATCACCTTATTTTATAACAGAAGAGAACATCGTTTTTCTAGTAGTGAATTACGTAAAGAAGTTGCTGAAAAAGAAAGTATAAAAATTAAAAAATAATAAGTATGAATATAGCAGTTGTCGGATCAGGATATGTAGGATTGGTTTCAGGAACCTGTTTTTCAGAGATGGGAAACAAAGTAACCTGTGTAGATATAGATCAGCATAAAATAGACAAGCTACATGAAGGGATTATTCCTATTTATGAACCTGGTTTAGAAAATATGGTGTTGAAAAATATCGCCAATAAAAACCTGTTTTTTACTACGAAACTAGAAGAAGCGATTAAAGATGCCGCTATTGTTTTTATCGCTGTAGGAACCCCTATGGGAGATGATGGTTCTGCAGATTTGCAATATGTCTTGGCAGTAGCCAAAGAAATAGGTCGTAAAATGACTAAAAGATTGGTGGTGGTTGATAAATCGACTGTACCTGTTGGTACAGCAGACAAAGTAAAGGCTACGATTCAACAAGAATTAGACAGCAGAGGAGAAGAGATAGCTTTTGATGTAGTTTCAAATCCTGAGTTTTTAAAAGAAGGAGCTGCTATCGATGATTTTATGAAGCCAGATAGAGTAGTTATTGGCGCTGCATCTGCCTATGCTTTTGATAAAATGAAAGAATTATATAGCCCTTTTTTAAGAGCACACGACCGTCTTATAACCATGGATATTCGTTCTGCAGAAATGACAAAGTACGCTGCCAATGCTATGTTAGCCACTAAAATATCTTTTATGAACGAGATTGCTAATATTTGCGAAAAGGTAGGCGCTGATGCCAATCAAGTGCGTATTGGTATCGGTTCAGATAGTAGAATAGGCTATAGTTTTATTTATCCAGGAGCAGGATATGGAGGCTCTTGTTTTCCTAAAGATGTGAAAGCGTTGAATAAAATAGCAGAAGAAAACGGCTACAATGCGCAATTAATTCAATCTGTAGAAGAAGTTAATAATCGTCAGAAGTTTGTGATTGCAGAGAAAATTGTAAAGCGATTCGGAGAAGATTTATCTGGAAAGGTTTTTGCCCTTTGGGGACTAGCCTTTAAACCAGGTACAGATGATATGCGTGAAGCACCGGCTATTTATGTAGTAAAAGAACTGGTTAGGCGCGGAGCCACCATAAAGGCATACGATCCGAAAGCGATGGAAGAAGCACAGCATTTTTATTTAAAAGGTGTTGAAGGTATTTCGTACTACGAATCAAAATACGAAGTGTTAAAAGAGGCAGATGCTTTAATTCTATTAACAGAGTGGAAAGAGTTTCGTTCTCCTGATTTTTCAGAAGTACAACAACAACTAAGCAGTCCTATTATTTTTGATGGTAGAAATCAATACAATGTATTCAACTTACAAGATAAAGGTTTCGAGTACCATCAAATAGGAAAACAAAACTAACATAAAATGAAAATACTTGTTACAGGAGCTGCGGGTTTTATTGGTTTTTATTTGTCAAAAAAACTATTAGACAAAGGTCATACAGTTATAGGAGTCGATAATATCAATGATTATTATGATGTTAACTTAAAATATGCTCGTTTAAAGGAATTAGGTATCTCAAGAGCGCAGGCTACCATGTTTAATGAGGCTTGTTCGAGTGATGTGTATGAAACATTTCAGTTCATTCGTTTGAATTTAGAGGACAAGCAAGAGCTATCTCTATTGTTCAAAGCCGAAAAGTTCGATGTTGTTTGTAATTTAGCTGCCCAAGCAGGTGTTCGATATAGTATAGAAAATCCAGACGCTTACATTCAAAGTAATATTGTTGGTTTTTTAAATATACTAGAATGTTGTAGACATAATAATATTCAGCATTTGCTTTACGCAAGTAGTTCAAGTGTTTATGGAGCAAATAAAAAAGTTCCGTTTGAAACATCAGATAATGTAGATAATCCAATTAGTTTATATGCAGCGACCAAAAAAAGCAATGAATTAATGGCACATACCTATAGTCATTTATATAAAATACCTACTACAGGTTTGCGTTTTTTTACGGTGTATGGACCCTTGGGAAGGCCGGATATGGCTCCTATGCTATTTGCGAATGCTATAAAAAATGAAAAGGCTATCAAGGTTTTTAATAATGGAGATATGAGTAGAGATTTTACTTATATAGACGATATTGTTAATGGTATTCAAATCTTAATTGAAGACAAAGTAAAATCAAGTCAATTATATAACTTGTACAATATAGGTAATGGAAAGCCTGAATCTTTAATGTTTTTTATTGAAACTATAGAGAAATGTTACGGTAAGATAGCTGATAAGGAATTTTTACCAATGCAACCAGGGGATGTTCCTCAAACATGGGCTTCTACTAAAAGTTTAGAAAAGCTTGGGTATAAAAGTTCAACAGATATGACTGAAGGTATTGACTTGTTTATTAAATGGTTCAAAGAATATTATAAATAATAAATTTTGTGGCTTTATCACTTAAAAAAAATTTCGGTTTTGCTCTTCTTGGTAATTTAGGTTATGCAACATGCCAATATATAATTCTTTTAACTTTTGTTAAATTATATTCTTTAGATGATGTAGGGGTATTTGTCTATGCAGGTGCCTTTTCAACTCCTCTAATGATGGCTTTAGACATGCATTTAAGAAATTTTTATATAACAGACCAAGAAAATCATTTTTCTTTTAGTACTTATTTGACTTTCAAAACAATCACTAATTTTATAGGTATATTATTATTAGGGATTACCGCATTTTTAATTAAACCACTTTACTTTAATCTTATAATAATAGTGGTTTTTATTAAAGTTTTTGAATCTCAATTAGACCTTATTTATGGAGTTTATCAGAAACATAATAGATTAGATTATATAGCATATTCAAGAATTTTAAGAGGTGTAATAGCAGTTATTATTGTTTTTTTGATCTCATATTTTGTCAATGATATCTTTTATTCATTATTGTCATATCTTCTTATTTGGTTTTTTCTGTATTTCTTTTATGAGAGAAAACAAGTTGTAAAAAGAGGTTTTATAGAACAAGAAGATTTAAAGTTAATATCTCCTAAATGGAAATTAATGAAGCCTTTATTAGTTTTAGGAATACCAATGTTTGTATCTATTTTTATAGATAAATATTATGCAAACTATCCTCGGATTACCGTAGAAAATTTTTTAGGAGTAGAAATGTTAGGTGTTTTTGGTAGTTTACTCTATTTTAAATCTGTTGGAGGTCAATTTATAGGTTCTTTAGCACAATCAGCGGTACCTAAGTTAGCAACATACTTTAAAGATAAAAAAATAAATCATTTTAATAAATTATTAATTAAAATGATGTTTATTGGTTTTCTTATAGGATTCTTTTTAACAAGTGTAGCTTATTTTTTAGGTGAAAACTTATTAGTAATTTTATATACTTCTGAATACGCAAAATACTCAAATGTATTAGTCTTAGTCTTACTGGGAGCAACTGTTACATTTAGTTATGCTTATATTGCTACGGCTCTTACTTGTATAAGAAAACAATGGTTAAGATTACCCGTTTCAATAATTTCTTTTATTTTTCTCTTTTTATTATTTAAGTTTAAAGGTATAACAACCTTAATGGAGGCAGCTACGTTAATTCTTTATGTAGAGTGTTTTACTTTTTTAATTTATTTTATAGTGTATGTTGTCTTTTTAAGAAAAGAGATTAATTCATGGGAAGTTAAACCTAATTAAATTTTAATATGGAATCGAAGAGAGTTAGAGTCCTAACAATTATGAGTAGGCTTGAAATGGGAGGCATAGAAAAAACATTATTGTCTTGTATCCCTTTTTTTAAAAAAAAAGGGATTGACATTCATATATTATGTACCGAAGGAGGAAGTTTAGACACCAACTTTATAAAACAAGGAGTTACAATAATTGATTTTAAAGGGAAAAACAAACCAATATTGGACGCTTACTATTTAAGAAAAGTACTTAAAAAAAACGACTATGATATTGTTCATAGTAGATATGGACATACTTCAGGTCTTTTTGCTAAATTTTGTAAAAAACTTAGAACACCTTTTTTAATATCGGTACATAATGAAAAAGCAATGTTTAGACCTACTTGGATAGGTAAGCCAATATTAAACTTTATCAGAAGAGAGTATTTGAAATTTCACAAAAAACATAGTGAAAAATATTCCTCAAAAATATTAGGACATTCAAAAGCAAACCTTAAATATTTCACACCAAATTATACTGATAATACCAATCTTTATAAAATTATATATAATGGTGTTGATTTTTCAAAATTTCAAAACTCTAAACCGCTTGAGAAACAAACCCAATTGGACGATTTTGTTAGTAATAGTAACAAAACGTTTATCCATATAGGTAGTTTTAAGCATCAAAAGAATCATGCTTTTTTATTGGATGTGTTTAATAAGCTTGATCCTATAGAAAATAACTATAAATTATTATTATTAGGAACAGGGACATTAGAAAATGAAATAAAAGAGAAAGCAAAAGAGTTAAATATAATAAACAATATTTATTTTACAGGAGTTGTAACTAATATAAAACCATATTTGAAGGTTTCAGATATATTTTTCTTCCCTTCTTTATATGAAGGTTTTGGAAACGTACTAATTGAGGCCCAATATATGAAGGTTTCAATATTTGCATCAGACATAGCACCTCACTATGAAGCTGCTTATAAAAAATACCATAAATACTTTTATGCTCCTGATGACGAAAAAAAAGCACTAGATAAGTTAAGAGAATGTATTTTAGATATAGATTCAAATAAACATTTAGCAATTAGAGAAGAAGCTTTTAGTTTTTCTAAAGATTTTTCTATTGAAAATATGGTTGAAAACCTAGTTAACATATACGAATCAGAAATTAATAAAAGTAGAAATTAATTGATTTTGCAGTTTTTTTACCCATAGTTTTTATACTTTATTGGTTTTTTATTAATAAAAATTTAAAAATTCAAAATTTTTTAATATTACTGGCTAGTTTTACATTTTATGGTTGGTGGGATTGGCGTTTCTTGTTTTTGATTTTCTTTAGCTCAATTGTTGATTATAATATTGGGTTAGCACTAAAGAAAGAGAAAAGGATAAGATTTAAGAAATATTTATTATGGACTAGTGTTCTTGTTAATCTTGGTTTTTTAGGTTTTTTTAAATATTACAACTTTTTCATAGATAGTTTGGTTGACGCGTTCACGTTTATGGGCCATCCATTAGAAATAAGTAGCTTGAATATTATATTACCTGTAGGTATTAGTTTTTATACATTTCAAACATTAAGTTATTCAATAGATGTATACAGAGAGAAATTAGAACCAACGAAGGATCTAGTTGCTTTTCTAGCTTTTGTTAGTTTTTTTCCGCAATTAGTAGCAGGTCCTATTGAAAGAGCAACTCACTTATTACCTCAATTTTATAAAAAGAGAACATTTAATTATGATTTGGCCGTAGATGGTTTAAAACAAATTTTATGGGGTTTTTTTAAAAAGGTAGTAATAGCTGATAGTTGTGCACAGTTTGCAAATATGATTTTTGATAATCCGGGAGATTATTCAGGGTCAACATTATTTTTAGGAGCTATTTTTTTTACATTTCAAATATATGGTGATTTTTCAGGGTATTCAGATATTGCAATAGGTACTGCTAAGTTATTTGGTTTTGATTTAATGCAAAATTTCGCATTCCCTTATTTTTCTAGAGATATAGCAGAGTTTTGGAGAAGGTGGCACATATCTCTTTCAACATGGTTTAGAGATTACTTATATATCCCATTGGGAGGAAGTAAGGGTGGAGTTTTAAAAAAAATAAGAAACACATTCGTTATATTTATTGTTAGTGGATTTTGGCATGGAGCTAATTGGACATTTATCATATGGGGGCTATTGAATGCACTTTATTTTTTACCTTTGTTATTATTAGAAAAGAACAGGAATAATATAGGAATGGTTGCAGAGGGTCGGTTATTTCCTAGTATAAAAGAATTCTTTAATATGCTATTAACTTTTATATTAGTGGTTTTAACTTGGATCTTTTTTCGTGCAGACAATTTAACTCACGCTTATTTATATTTAAATAAAATTTTCTCGAAGAGTATTTTGAATTTTCCAGAACTAACTAAAGCAGCTTTATTGACGCTTATATTGATAATGTTTTTTATGGTAATTGAGTGGCTTGGAAGAGATAAAAAGTATGCAATACAGAATGTTTTTTTTTCCAAGTCAAAATTTATTAGATGGGGGTTTTATAGTTTTTTGCTGTTTTTAATTGGAATGTATATGGAAACAGGAGAAATGAATTTTATTTATTTTCAATTTTAAAATATGAACAAATTTATTAAAAATATTATTTTATTTATAGCCATTGCAATCCCTCTATATATAGTTTTATTAATTCTATTTGGTGAGTTAATGCCTCCTTTTTTAACTAAAAATTTAAAATATAAAAAAGGAGGTATTGGGTTTATGGATAAAAGGTTGAGTGACATTAAAAAGGCAAAAACCATAGATGTCTTATTTATAGGTTCATCTCACACTTATAGAGCGTTTGATCCAAGAATTTTCAAAAAAAAAGGCTTTAATATATTTAACTTAGGTTCAAGCGCACAAACACCTATTGTTTCTAAATATTTAATAGATGAGTATCTGAATACTTTAGAACCAAAAAAAATTGTATTAGAAGTATACCCTGAGTTACTAACAACGGATGGAGTTGAATCAACTTTAAATGTAATATCAAATAAAAAGATGTCATTAAGCTTGATAGATTTTTCCTTTAAGTTTAAAAATTTAACTATTTTTAACACTTTGATTTTTTCAATATATAAAGATTTAACAAAAGGTGGTGTTATCAACAGTTATAATCACGGGCCAAATACAGATAAATATATTTATAACGGCTATGTTGAATCTAGTGTTGTATTTAAAACAAATAAAAAAATAGAAAAAAAAAGGTATCTAAAGTTAAATAAATCACAACTAACTAAGCTCGATGAAATAATAAGTTTGTTAAAAGAAAAAAATATACCTTTAACACTTATTCAAACTCCAATAACCACAGGTAAATTTAATTCTTTTACTAATAATAAACTTATAGATTCTATATTAAAGGCTAAAGCTAAATATATAAATTTTAATAATTTTTTAAAATTAAAAGATAGTTTGTTTATAGATGGAGATCATTTAAATCAAAGAGGAGTTAATTATTTTAATGAGAAAATTTTTGAACACATTAGATTTATAAAGCAATAGTATTGTTTATGGCAATTATAGAATTTATTTCATATTTATTGTTTTTTTACAGCTATATTAAGCTGTTTTTAATGATGTATTCAAAATTTAAGAAAGGTTATTTTTCTGTTGCAATGCCTCTAGCATTTACTTTAATAATATTTTTATTTATACCTATTATTTTAGATATGTTATTTGGTAAACCTGATTTTTCTAAATATAAAGGTTTCGATCAAGCTTCAATGAATACTAACAGTGACATTTTGTATAATTTTTATGCATCTTTTGTTGCATTATTAATTAGAAGATATATAAAGAAAAACAAAACACAAATAGGGGTATTAAACTCTACTCTCTTTTATGGACAGGTATATAAAGTAAGATATATACTTTGGTTTTTAATGCTACTTCCCCTTTTAGCAGTTTTGTTTTCAAATGACCCGTCTCAGTATTTAACATATAAAGTTTTATTATATAATCGAACAGAAGAATTTAGGCAAACACATGTTTTTGTAGGGAAAGCAACATTAATAGCATTAGCGTCAGCAGCATTGTTAGTTTTTTTCTTATCTAAAAAGGGTAACTCATCTTTAGTTTTACCTAAATATTTATTATATACTGCTTTATTATTTTTCTCCTTTTGGGTTGATGGAAAAAGAGGGATTATAGCAAAATATTTATTTTTATTATTGATTTCAGGTTGGATTTTAGGAAAGATAAAACCGTCAAAAATTGTTAAGAGAGGGGTTCTAAGTTTAATTGTGCTAACTTTTTTCGTAGCTTCCTATGGGAAAGATTTTGCATCGTCATCTAATTTTGATAGAACTATTTATTCAAGTTTTAGATTAAATTTAGGAAGAGATCATACAATTAAATATACGTTATATAAAGAGTTTGAAGTTGTGAAGCCTGTTTTAGAATATAGAGGGCAATCTTTTTTATTTGATCTTTTGTTTTTTATACCTAGAAGTATGTGGTCTGGTAAGCCATACCCTTATGCTGTTTATTTTGTAACAGATGTATTAAATTTAGAGAGAGAACCAATAGGTTGGTCTTTTACAACATGCATTTTAGAAGAGTTTATATCAAACTTTGGTTTTACAGGTATGTTATTAGCTCCACTATTTTTATTATGGATATGTAGAATAGGTGATAACACTTCTAATATAATATTAACTTTCTTTTCCATATTGGTAGCTGTTTTTTTTATGTTTACACAATTAGCGGCTTTTATGCCTCTATTTATCGTTTTTATTTACATGGTCATTATTGATAAACGGAAAAGAATAAAAGCAAAAAATAGATTTGTTTAATTTTAATGTATTTATTTAAATGACCGGTAGAGAGATTTTTAAATTTGCGAAAACACCAATAAAAGTATTGGTTTTTATATTTAAATTGATTCCTAATTTTGTGTTGAAGTTTTTATGGAGTTTACTATTACCCTTTAATGGTTTTATCTCCAAAACAATTAGGTATTGTATTTTAAAGTCAAAATCAAAAAAAACAGGAGATAATGTATCAATAGGTTCTAATACTTATATTAAAAGCTGGAATAATTTTTCATGTGGGGATAATGTAAGTATACATGAAAATTGCTATGTAGATTGTGATGGAGGTATAACAATAGGTGATAATGTATCTATAGCTCATTCTTCTTCATTGGTAAGTGCAAATCATACATGGGAAGATTCTAGAATACCAATTAAATATAACCCATTAACTAAAAAAGGAATTATTATAGAAGAAGATGTATGGGTTGGTTGTGGAGTTAGAATATTAGATAATGTTGTGATAAAAAAGAGAACAATAATTGCAGCAGGAGCAGTAGTAACAAAAAGTTTTGAATCTAACGTTTTAATAGGAGGCATACCTGCAAAACAAATAAAAAAAATATAAAATTGAAAGGATTATTTATTCACGATCATGTTTTTTATAAATACAGTGATAAACATTTTAGTCCAGGAGGTTTACCTGCTGTTGTTTGGGAAAGGTATTTGGATCATGTAGACAACTTAACAATAATATCTAGAGGAAAAGTATTAGATTCTGATGAAACTTCAGGGTTAGTATTATCAGAAAAAGAAAATGTAAATTTTAATCTTTTTTACAATGTAAAAGGAGGTTTTGACTATTATAAGTATCAGAGATTAATTAAAACTAGGTTAAAAGAGCAAATAGAGAAACATGATTTAATTATAATAAGAGTTCCTTCAACTATAGGTGCATTTGCTGCCGAAATATGTCGTAAATTAAAAAAAACATATATAACTGAAGTTGTTGGTTGCGCATGGGATAGTAATTGGAACTATGGATCATTGCCAATTAAATTACAAGCACCATTTAATTTTTTAAAAATGCGTAAAGTAGTAGCAAATAGCATTGCATCAATTTACGTAACCAAGTTTTTTTTACAGGGAAGATACCCAAATAAAGGGATTTTATCTTACGCTTCAAATGTTCAAATTAATAAAAATAATGATAGTGTATTAGAAAATCATATTGATTTAATTAAAAAAGAAAAAAGGCTTTATAAATTAGGAATAATAGGTAACTTAAGTATTCGTTTTAAAGGTTTTGATGTAGCTCTTAATGCGTTACAATTGTTGAAAAAAGAAGGTGTTAAATTTAAGTTCTACTTAGTAGGAGGAGGAGACCAATCCTATGTTAAATCATTAATAGGAAAATTAAATTTGAATGATTGTGTCGAAATAGTAGGGCGTTTAGAAAGTGGTAATAAAGTTTTTGAATTTTTAGATAGTTTAGATGTTTATATTCATCCTTCAAAACAAGAAGGTTTGCCAAGAGCAGTTATAGAGGCAATGAGTAGAGCATGTCCAGTTTTAGCATCAACAGTTGCTGGTATTCCAGAGTTAATACAAGAGAAATATTTACATTCTCCAGGAGATTATAAATCTTTATACCAACAGCTGGTAGTTGTTTTACAAAAAAAAGTAGAGCTAATTGAAATGGCCAAAAATAATTTTGAAAAGTCAAAAGAATATGATATTGAGACTTTAAGTAAAAGGAGGTATGACTTTTTTAAAGAAGCAATTAAAGCAATATAAGAAGAATGGAGAAAAATAATAAAATAGCAATAGTTTTAAATTCCTCTTGGCAAGCATTTAATTTTAGATATAATTTAGCTTTAAGTATAAAAGAACAAGGATATGATATAACTTTTATTGCTCCTTACAGTGCTTATAGTGAAAAGTTAAAAAAAGATTTTAATTTTATTGATTTATCATTAAGTACAAATGGAACAAATCCAATAACAGATATTAGAACTATTTTACATTTGCATAAAATTTTTAAAAAGTTACGACCAGCAATTGTGTTAAATTTTACTATTAAGCCTAATGTGTATAGTAGCATTGTAGCAAGTTATCTGAATATTCCTTCCATAAATAATATAGCTGGTCTAGGGTCTCTTTTTATTGAAGATAATTTAAAAACTAAACTGGTAAAAAAAATGTATAGATTTTCTCAAAAGAAAGCATCTAGGATATTTTTTCAAAATAATGATGATTTTAAAATGTTTTTAGATGATAAAATAGTAGAAAAATCAAAATGTGATCGATTGCCAGGAAGTGGTGTTGATTTAAATAAATTTAAACCAGTTAAAAAAGAAGAAACAAATACTTTTAAATTTTTAATTGTTTCAAGAATGCTTTGGGCTAAAGGAATAAAAGAATATGTAGAGGCATCTAAAATTATTAAAGAAAATTATTCGAATGTAGAGTTTTTATTGTTAGGTTTTTTAGATGCAGAAAGTCCAACTGCAATTTCTAAGAAGCAAATGGATATTTGGGTTAAAGAATACCCAATTAATTATTTAGGTGTAAGTGACAATGTAAGAGAAGTTATAGCAGGGGTAGATTGTATGGTTTTGCCGTCATATTATAGAGAGGGAGTTCCAAGAATACTATTAGAGTCTGCAAGTATGGCTATGCCAATTATAACTACCCATAATGTCGGATGTAAGGAGGTTGTAGATCATGATGTTAATGGTTATCTATGTAAAATAAAAGACGTAAATGATTTAGTAAAAAACATGGAGAAAATGTTGGGTTTAAGTAATGAGGATAGACTTTTGATGGGGCAAAAAAGCAGGTTAAAAGCAGAGAAAGAATTTGATGAAAATATTGTAATAAGTAAATACATACAATTAATAAAAGAGATATTAAATTAATGAGTTATCTAATAATTTTCATAGAATTATTAATTTTATCACTAATTTACATAAAACTTGCAGATAAATTTAATATTATAGACAAACCAAATCATAGAAGTTCACATACGTTACCAACCATAAGAGGAGGAGGAATCTTATTTTTATTAGCCATATGGCTTTATTTTTTTGCATCAAACTTTCAATTTCAATATACATATTTTGTAATTGGTGTTTCATTAATTGCCATTGTTAGTTTTGTAGATGATATCGTTACATTAAGTTCAACTATAAGATTACCATTTCAATTCATAGCAATAGCATTATGTTTATTTCAGGTTGGTTTCGGAATAACTGATTTTTTAATTGTAATTCCATTATTAATTATAGGTGTAGGGTTTATAAATATCTATAATTTTATGGATGGTATTAATGGTATTACAGGTATGTATAGTATTATTGTTTTAACAGCCTTATATTTTATTAATTTACAAGAACATATTGTAGCAGATAATTTAATTATTTACTCTTTATTTTCATTAGTTGTTTTCGGTTTCTATAATTTTAGAAAAAAAGCTAGAATGTTTGCAGGAGATATTGGTAGTATTTCCATTGCTGTTTTATTATTTTTTATAGGAGCTTATTTTATGAAAGAACTACAAGCACCAATATTGTTATTACTGGTTTTAGTGTATGGAACAGATGCTATTTTAACAATAGGTTATAGGAAAGCAATCGGAGAAAAAATATCTGAGCCACATAGAAAACATATTTATCAGAAATTGGTGCACAACTTGAAGTTGTCGCATTTAAAAGTTGCATTGTTTTATGCAGTTT
>CAXHZZ010000048.1:0-17645 GCA_964021635.1 uncultured Tenacibaculum sp. | reverse complement strand
CCGAAGTTAATAACTTCGGATTTTTTTATATCTCAACTTCTAAAGTTTCTTCAATCTCAGGAATTGTCACTTCACCATCATCTTTAATTATTGATGGGAAAATTGTTGGTGCTATCTTTTTAACGGGAGCATATAAAATAGACTCTTCTAAATTTTCTTTCTTTACAAACGGAATCGTATCATTCATTTTTCCGAAGAAAATAAAAATAACACTTAAAATTAATCCGATTTTTAAGGCGCCAAAAACACCGCCTAAAATTTTATTAATTATTCCTAAAGAAGCAAAATCGGCTATTTTAGTTAATATTTTACCCAATAAAGAAATTGTAATTATAATAACAATAAATGTTGCGGCAAAGGCTGCTAAAGAAATATATTTCTCATCCCAAGACACGCTATCTTTTAACCAATCGGCAATAAAATACGAAAAATGTATTGCACCATAAACTCCAGCTACCAAAGCAACTAAAGAAGCAACCTCTACAAACAAACCTTTCATTAATCCTCTTATAAAACCAAAAAGAAGTAAGGCAGCAATAATAATATCAAACGTATTCATAAATGTAAAATAATGGTATTTTAATTAAAATGTACGCACTAAATAATTATGTGTGCAGATTCTGCATCAAATATACATAACTCATTTGTATCTTTGCTAACTCAAAAAACACAGATGGAGAAAGAAATTAACCTAAAGGAGAAATGGGATTTTTTGGTAAAAAATTTATCAGATCAATTTGCCGATGGTGATGAGTTAAATGTAGACGCGGTTATTTATTTAATTGGCGTACAAGAATTAGGGCAAGGACAACGTAAGTTTAAAAAAGACGAAAAAGTAAACCTAATGCATATTGCTATTTGTAAGCTTTTAGAACCTTACGGGTATTATGAATTTGATTTCTTTGATGAAGACGGTTGGCCACATTATAAAACGTTAACAGAGTTACCAAACTTAAAACCTGGCGAACAATCTGTTCTAATAAAAGAAGCAATTATCAATTACTTTGAATTAATTGATTTTTTTAAGTAGTTGTTATAAGCTCATCATTACGAGGAAGAATAACGAAGTAATCTTTCTCTTAATTAAAAAGATTGGTTTATTTTCTTAGCAGTAACCTATATTTAAGTAACACTTAATTTTCGAATCATTTTCGATAATATTTTAGGAAAAAAACGTTTCATATATACAGCTAACCTTTCTTTGGCTCCGCCGATATATACTTCTTCTCGTTTATTTTTAATAGCTTTTAGCATCAGTTTAGCAAAACGGACAGGATCAATTCCGTTTGACGTCGCGCTGTCCATTTTATTTTGCGGTGTTCCATCTCCTGTTAATGCATTCATAGAAACATTGGTGGTTACAAAACCAGGGCAAACTAAAGTTACCGAAATATTATCGTTATAATGTTCGGCACGTAAACTATCAAAAAAACCATGCAACGCATGTTTCGTAGCTGCATAAGATGATCGTAACGGAGTACCTATTTTACCTACAATACTGGTAGTTACCACAAAATGACCAGATTTGTTTTTAATAAAATGTGGCAATAATGCTTTTGTTAACGCTACCGTTCCTAAATAATTAACATCCATTAAGCGTTTATCTACAGAAACAGCAGTGTTTATAACTAATGAACGCTGACTAATACCTCCGTTATTTACCAAAATATCAATCGCTCCAAAACACAACATTGCCTCTTTAACTTTAGAGTTCATATTTTCATACCTTTCTAAGTCAAGCGTAACTATTTTTACTTTCGATGTGTTTTTACATTTACTTTTAACCTCCTCTAAAGCTTTTTTATTTCTTGATGATAAAATTAAATTTACGTCGTAATTAGATAATTCTATTGCTAGAGATTTACCAATGCCCGATGAAGCTCCGGTAATCCAAAACACGTTATTTTTCAGCTGCATATTTCTATTTTATAAATAAACTTCTCTAAAAATAAGCAAGTAAAAATAAAAATGGTACACTTCTTGGAAAGAAGTTACCAAATGATTAGTTTTAAATCTTATTTACGAACCTTTAAATTATAATGATGAAAAAATTACTGGCGCTATTAATACTTGCCACTTCTATAGCTAACGCTCAATATACAGTTAAAGGAACCTTGACTCCGCCTGAGAAAACTGATTGGGTAATTCTTTATAAAATAGAAGGTGCTAAACAAAAATTTGTTGCAAATACAACTATAAAATTTGACACTATTGCTGTAGGTGGAGAAGATCAAGTGTTAGGTAGGTTTCAATTCGACTTAAAAGACGATGCTAAACCTGGTGCATATAGAGCTACTTATAGAAATAAAGGTGCTGGTTTTGTAGATTTCTATTTTAATAAAGAAAACGTAGAGTTTATATTCAATCCTAAATATCCAGATCAATCTGTTGTATTTACTGCTTCTAGAGAGAACAAATTATTAAACGAATACTCAATAGCTTACGCAGAAATTCAAAATAAAGTTGATTTAAACCAAGCAACTTTTATAACTGAAGAAAATAAAGACGCTAAAAAAGCTTACAAGAAAGCATTAGATGAGCTTGAGGACTTACAAGACATGTACGAGAATAAATCCGAAGGTATGTTGGTAAATCACTTTATTAAAGCTTCTCAAAGATACAATGAGTCTAATCCTTTCGACAATATGGAAGAGTATTTAGCCTCTACAAATGAGAATTTTTTTAAATATATTGATTTTAAAAGTGATGCTCTTTACAACTCTTCTTTTTTAGTTGATCGTATTTCTGATTTTGTTTTTTACCTAAATTCATCTGAAGATAGCCAAATGCAAAGAAAGTTATTAAGACGATCTATTCTTAAAGTTATGGATGAAGTTCCTAATGGTAAATTAAGAAAAGCTGTTACCGAATTTTTAATTACTTCTTTAACAGATAAACGTAATGGTGAAGCTGTAGATTGGTTATTTGAAAAATACTATGATGTTTTACCATCAGATCAATTTGATGCAGAGTTTAAAAAAGAAAAAGTACAACTATTAAGTGCTACCGTTGGTAGAATTGCGCCAGATTTTTCTTGGAAAGAAGGTGGTAAAGAAATGAAATTATCTACCTTAAATGATGGTGAAAAATATTTATTAGTATTTTGGAGCACAGGTTGCCCTCATTGTGTTGATGAAGTTCCTGAGCTACATGATTATATGAATGCAAACCATGCAAATGTTTCAGTAATTACTTTCGGAATCGAAAACGATGAAGCAAATTGGACAGAATTTGTAAAAAAACTACCACATTCTCATAACGCAATAGGAACGCATCCTGAGTATAAATTTGATAATGAAACAGTGCAAAAATATAATTTATTAGGTACGCCTTCTTACTTTATATTAAATGCAAACAAAAAAATAATTGCAATGCCTAACTTGTTAGATGATGTAAAAGCTTATTTAAATAAGTAGTAATACTACTCAACGTAAACAAAAAAGCCCAACAATTTAATTGTTGGGCTTTTTGTTTTTAAAAATATAAGAAAGCGTCTTCTATATGATGTATCTTATAAGTCTCTTTATATTTTAATACAGCAATAATATCAAACTGTACTTCTACATCTAAATCTTTTTCGACTACATAATTATCTATTGCTATAACTAGTAATTTTATTTTCTTCGGATTCACAAAATCTTGCGGATTTCCGAAATAAGTACTCGATCGTGTTTTAACTTCTATCGCCACTAAAACACCTTCTTTTTGTGCAATAACATCAACCTCTGCTTTTTTAAATCGGTAGTTTTTTTCAATAATAGCATAGCCATTATCCTGCAAATAATTAATTGCTAACTCCTCCCCTTTTTTACCAAGATCGTTATGCTGTGCCACTATTTAAAAATTTACCGTTGCTGTTTTTTCTTTGATATCTAACATGATATTTCTCCCCATAATTAAAGCTCTGTTATCAGGTTCATGACCTGCAGGAAAATCGAATAAAACAGGAATATCATTCGGAATCACATCTAAAATTAATTGTTCTATTGAAGTTCCCCAAGGCGTAGTATTTTTCTTAACCTTAGTCATATCACCAACAATAATCCCTTTTACTTTCGTAAAATATCCTGCACGCTTTAAGCTTTGCAGCATACGATCTATCGAATACTTATATTCACCTATTTCTTCGATAAATAAAATTTTACCTTCTGTTGAAATCTGACTTTCAGAACCTAGCATAGATGCTAAAATGGCAATATTTCCTCCAACTAATTCTCCATTTACTTTTCCTAATCGATTGTGTTTTGAATTCGAAATTTCATACGCTAAACTCTCTCCAAACAATGCTATTTTGAGTGATTCAACACTTTTTTCTATCACTTCAGGCGCATCTTGCATACTTGTTCCCATAATTCCGTGAATGGTTTCTACACCTAAATTATGAATATGGTTATGAAAAGCTGTTATATCAGAATAACCAATTACCCATTTCGGCTTTTCTTTAAACTTCGTAAAATCTAATTTATCTAATATTCTAACAGAACCATAACCACCGCGTGCCGCCCAAATTGCTTTTATATTCGGGTTATCTAAAGCATTTTGAAAATCTTCGCAACGCTCTTCATCAGTTCCTGCAAAATGATGTGCTTGGTTAAATAGATGCTTTCCGTACACAACTTCTAAACCCCAACTTTCCGCTAATTGTTTTGCTTTATCTATAACATGCTTTCTGTTTTTTAATATTCCTGCAGGTGCTACAATTGCAATTGTATCTCCTTTTTGTAAAGAAGGCGGCGTTATTAATTTCATAGTTTTTGTTTGCGAAAAAGCTATTAAAGCTGTTAAGAAAAAAGATAATACTAGTACACTTCTCTTCAAAATAGTGTCTTATTTTTTTTATGCTATTAATATATAAAGTCTAATCTATCAAATGTACCCATTTTATAACAGTTTAAAAAATTGCTTTTTCGTACTTTTGCACTTTAATTTTAGCAGAAGAAAATGAGTACACCAAAAAGATATACAATTACAGCAGCATTACCTTATACAAACGGACCAATTCATATTGGGCATTTAGCAGGCGTGTATGTTCCTGGAGATATTTACACACGTTTTTTACGTCAAAAAGGTAAAGATGTAATTTACATTTGTGGTTCTGATGAACACGGTGTAGCGATACCGATGCGTGCAAAAAAAGAAGGTGTTACTCCGCAAAATATTATTGATAAATACCACGGAATCATCAAAAAATCTTTTGTTGATTTCGGAATTTCATTTGACAACTATTCACGTACATCATCTGAAATTCATCATAAAACTGCTTCTGATTTTTTCATTAAAATGTACAATGATGGCGAGTTTATTGAAGAAGTTACAGAGCAATTATACGATGCAGAAGCGAACCAATATTTAGCAGATCGTTTTGTAGTGGGTACTTGTCCGAAATGTGGAAATGAAGAAAGCTACGGAGATCAATGTGAAAAATGTGGTACTAGTCATAATGCTACAGATTTAATCAATCCAAAATCAGCAATTACTGGTAATATCCCTACTTTAAAAGAAACAAAACACTGGTTTTTACCGTTAGATAAACACGAAGATTTTTTACGTAAATGGATTGTTGAAGGTCATAAACACGATTGGAAACCTAATGTTTTAGGGCAATGTAAATCGTGGATTGATGACGGGTTGCGACCAAGAGCTGTAACACGTGATTTAGATTGGGGAATTCCGGTGCCTATTGAAGGAGCAGACGGAAAAGTATTATATGTTTGGTTTGATGCGCCTATCGGATATATTTCTGCAACCAAAGAATGGGCTGCTCGTGAAGGTAAAAACTGGGAAGATTATTGGAAAAAAGACGATACGAAATTAGTACACTTTATTGGTAAAGATAATATTGTATTTCATTGTTTAATTTTTCCATCGATGTTAAAAGCACATGGCGATTTTATTTTACCAGAAAATGTACCAGCAAATGAATTTTTAAATTTAGAAGGAAATAAATTATCAACCTCTAAAAATTGGGCGGTTTGGTTACACGAATATTTAGAAGATTTTCCGAATCAGCAAGATGTTTTACGTTATACTTTAACGGCAAACGCTCCAGAAAGTAAAGACAACGATTTTACTTGGAAAGATTTTCAGGCAAAAAATAACAATGAGTTAGTGGCTATTTTCGGTAACTTTATAAACCGTGTAGTTGTTTTAACTAATAAATATTACGACGGGCAAGTTCCTGTTGCTGGTGATTTATCAGAAGTTGATGAGGATACTTTAGCCAGCTTAAAAGAGTTTCCGAATGTAATTGCAAAATCAATTGAGCGCTATCGCTTTAGAGAAGCGTCTCAAGAATTAATGAATTTAGCGCGTTTAGGAAACAAGTATTTAGCGGATGAAGAACCTTGGAAAATGATTAAGGTTGATGCAGAACGCACCAAAACTATTATGAATGTAGCTTTACAAATTGCTACAGGATTAGCTGTTTTATCAGAACCTTTTTTACCGTTTACCTCAACGAAATTAAAATCAATTTTAAATATTGATGCTAATTTATCTTGGGAGGATGTTTCTGAAAAAGATATTTTAATTGCTGATAATCATCAAATAAATAAAGCTGAATTATTATTCGCTAAAATTGAAGATGCTGAAATTCAGGCACAATTAGATAAGTTAGAGGCCACAAAAAAAGCAAACGAAGCCGAAAATAGAGTTTTGGAGCCTCAAAAGGAAACTATTGAATTTGATGACTTTACAAAAATAGACATTCGTGTTGGTACAATTGTCGAAGCTGAAAAAGTAGCTAAAACCAAAAAGCTTTTAAAACTTACCGTTGATGTTGGTTTAGATACAAGAACCATTGTTTCTGGTATTGCGGAAAGCTTTAAACCTGCCGATATTATCGGACAACAAGTTAGTGTGATTTGTAATTTAGCACCACGTAAATTAAAAGGTATCGAAAGTCAGGGAATGATTTTAATGACCGATACTCCTGATGGTAAATTAGCCTTTGTTCAGCCTTCTGAAAAGGTAACTAACGGTGAATTTATTTCTTAGATAAAAACAACATTTTAGTATATTCGTAACCTCGCAAATTATTGCGAGGTTTTTTATTTTCAAACATTACGCTATGCAACTCCTCAATTATATAATTTCTCGTACAACTATTTCTCAAAAATCGATTCAAAGTACTATTGAGTTGCTAAATGAAGACTGTACCGTTCCTTTTATTGCGCGTTACCGAAAAGAAAAAACAGGGAATTTAGACGAAGTTGAAATCGGACAAATAGTTGCATTAAAAGAACAATTTGAAGCTTTAGAAAAAAGAAAAGCTACAATTCTTAAAGCGCTGGAAGAACAAGATGTTTTAACCAATGAGTTAAAAGCTAAAATCGAAAAAACTAGCGATCTTACTGCGTTAGAAGACATCTATCTTCCGTATAAGAAGAAACGAAAAACGAAGGCAGAAACTGCTCGTAAAAACGGTCTAGAACCGCTAGCTAAGATGATTATGAGTCAGCGTGTAAATGATTTAAGTTTTACAGCTTCGAAGTATATAAATGATGACGTTGATTCGGAAGACAAAGTACTAGAAGGAACTCGTCATATTATTGCTGAATGGATAAATGAACGTACTGATGTTCGTAACAATATCCGTCATCAATTAGAGCGTTATGCTACTATTTCTACAAAGATCATCAAAACTAAAATAGCCGACGAGAAAGCGCAGAAATTCAAAGATTATTTTGAGTGGGAAGAAAATCTAAATCGCATTCCGTCTCACCGTTTATTAGCCATTCTTCGTGCCGAAAAAGAAGGATTTATCCGTGTAAAAATCGCTATCGATAATGAAAGAACGCTTCAAAAAATTGAAGATAGAGTTATCAACTCTCAAAACGATTGTGCTACTCAAATTGAGTTAGCTGTTGCTGATGCTTATAAGCGATTACTATTACCTTCTTTAACCAACGAAGCTATGACGCTTGCAAAGGATAAAGCGGATGAAAACGCCATAACTGTATTCGCTAAAAATTTACAACAGTTATTATTAGGCTCTCCTTTAGGTGAAAAAAGAATTTTGGCAATCGATCCTGGTTTTAGATCGGGCTGTAAAGTGGTTTGCTTAAATGAGCAAGGTGATTTAGTACACAACGAAAATATTTATCCGCATGCACCTCAACATCAATCTACTGAAGCTAAAAACAAAATTAATTCACTTGTTGATAAACATCATATTGAAGCAATTGCTATTGGTAACGGAACCGCATCAAGAGAAACTGAACAGTTAATAAAAAGTATTCCGTTTAAAAAAAATGTTGATATTTTTGTGATAAGTGAAGCTGGGGCTTCTATTTATTCAGCCTCAAAAATTGCAAGAGATGAGTTTCCTGACTATGATGTTACCGTTCGCGGCGCAGTTTCTATCGGAAGAAGATTGGCAGATCCTTTAGCTGAACTTGTTAAGATTGATGCAAAATCTATTGGTGTTGGGCAATATCAACACGATGTAGAGCAATCAAAATTAAATAAATCGTTAGATACCGTTGTAACACATTGTGTAAATAAAGTAGGTGTAAATATAAATACAGCAAGTGCTTCGTTGTTAAGTTATGTTTCTGGTATTGGTCCGAAATTAGCAGAAAACATTGTGAATTATCGAAACGAGAATGGCGCATTTAAGAATAGAATTGCTATTAAAAAAGTGCCACGTTTAGGCGGTAAAGCATTTGAGCAATCTGCCGGATTTTTACGTATTAAAAATAGTAACAATCCTTTAGATGATTCTGCCGTACATCCAGAGCGCTATACTTTAATAAAACAAATGGCAAAAGATGCTGGTTGTAAATTAGAAGATTTAATAGGTAATACAACCGCTTTAAAACAACTAAAACTACAACACTACATTACTGATTCTTTTGGTTTGCCTACGTTACAAGATATTGTAAAAGAACTAGAAAAACCTGGACTAGATCCGCGAGAAAAAGCAAAAGCTTTTAGTTTTAACGAACATATTAAAACCATCGATGATGTAAGATCTGGAATGATACTTCCGGGAATCGTAAACAACATTACTAACTTTGGTTGTTTTGTAGATATTGGTGTTAAAGAAAGTGGCTTAGTACATGTTTCTAACCTTTCTAATGCGTTTGTTAAAGATGTTAGTGAGCATGTAAGTTTGCAACAACATGTAGAAGTAAAAGTGTTAGAAGTTGATGTGCAAAGAAAAAGAATTCAGCTTTCTATGAGTTTCTAAATTATAAATAACGAGCTTAATTTAATTAATTAAGCTCGTTATATTTTTTAATTTTATTCTTTATTCCCTAACATTAAAAGTTCGCTAACCACAACTTCGGTTATATAACGTTTTTCGCCTGCTGAAGTTTCATAAGATCTTGATGTTAATTTACCTTCAATCATTATTTCTCTTCCTTTGGTTAAATACTTTTCTACAATATCTGCTGTTTTATTCCAAGCAACTAAATTATGCCATTGTGTATCAGTAATTTTTTCTCCTGCAGCGTTTTTATAAGTTTCATTCGTTGCTATTGATAGTTTTGCTACTTTTTTCCCGCTTTCTAACGTAATAATTTCTGGGTCATTACCTAAGTTTCCTATTAACTGTACTTTGTTTCTTAACGTATTCATAAGATAAGTTTTAAATGATTATTATTTGTCAATTCGTTTTGACATTGCAAAGATGAAACCCCATGCTAATTATAAACGGTTAGTAATCATTTGTTTTCGTTTGTAAATGAATGTAAATGTTTAATTAAATTTAATACCTTTGTTTATCAAACACTTAGCTTATGAAATTTCATTTAGAAACTGATCGATTAATTTTAAGGGAAATACGAAAAACAGATATTAACGGAATGTTCGAGTTAGATTCTGATGAAAAAGTGCACGAATATTTAGGCAAAAAACCCATAAATACAATTTTACAAGCTGAAGAGAATATTAAGTTTATTCATCAGCAATATCAAGAGTTAGGCATCGGGCGATTTGCTTGTGTCGAAAAAGAAACTGGAGAATTTATTGGCTGGTCTGGCTTAAAATTAAATACAGGCATAAAAGAAGCGTTAAACGGTTATCAAGATTTTGTGGATATCGGTTATCGTTTTATTCCACGTTTTTGGGGAAAAGGATATGCCTCTGAAACTGCTTTTGCTTCTTTAAAATTCGGATTTGAAAAAATGAATTATGATATTATTTACGGTGCTGCTGATATCAATAATATTGGATCGAATAAAATTTTAAACAAAATCGGATTGCAATTTGTAAATCAATTTAATTACAAAGAAGTAAAAGTAAATTGGTACAAACTTAAAAATACAAACTATGGAAATTAAAAAATGTTTAGAGTGCGAAGAAAAAGTAATTGGTAGAATTGATAAAAAATTCTGCTCAGATTATTGCCGAAATTCCTACAATAACAAAGTAAATAAAGACAGTAAAAACCTTATAAGAAACACTAACAATCGTTTACGTAAAAACTATAAAATTCTTACAGATTTAAATATTTCTGGTAAAACAAAAGTAAGTAGACGTAAGTTGTTTGATAAGGGTTTCGACTTTAAATTTATTACCTCATTTTATCAAACAAAAACAGGCAACATCTATTATTACGTGTATGACCAAGGTTATTTAGAGCTCGAAAGTGAATTGTTTTTATTGGTAAAACAAGATTAGCTTCCCCATGTATTTCCTTTTAATTTTACGGCTGCTTTTAGCACATCTTTTTGGCTAATTTGTCCTACTAATACGCCATTTTCAACAATAGGAAAACGTCTTCTTTTAGATTCTAAAAACTTGTTTGCTGCATCTAGAATATTCATATTCCCATCAATAGTTTCTACTTTATTAACCATTGCTTTTTTAACTGTATTGTTTTTATCAATAGGTAAATTATGATATCGACTATCAGATATTTGTTTTAAACAGTCTCCTTCAGAGATAATACCAACCAATTCATTGTTTTCATTTACTACCGGACCGCCAGAAATTTTATTCTTAATTAATAAATCAATAACTTGCTCTATGGGTTCATTTTCTTTAAAAGTTATTAAATCTCTAGTCATATAATCTGAAACCAAAAACGGAATTACTTTATCTTCTGATTGATTTGTTCTTTTTCCTTGAAAACTTTTAATTGCCATAAATATTATTTTTACATTTTAAATATACTGATTTTTAACTAGTTATTCATTTAACTACTTAAAAAATAATTTTCCTTATTTTTATACTCACTTAAAATATACTATGAAATCATCAAATAATTTTATTGCAGTTATAATTATTATTTTAACTGTTTATTGGAGTTTTAGCGATATAACTCCTAAGGTTACTGCTGCTGATGAAGAATTAAAAACAACCGATTTCTCATTAGTTAATGCGCTTTATCATTTAAAAAACATATCTCAAAAAACACATCATACAGGTTCTCCCGAACACAAAGTAATACAAGATTATATTGTAAACGAACTTCATAAATTAGGATTAGAAACCGAAATTCAACAAAAGACAGTAATTAATAAAAAGTGGAGAGCAAGTACAACTCCCCAAAATATTATTGCCAGGATTAAAGGTAGCGAAACCGGAAAATCGCTGTTACTTTTAACACATTACGATTCAAATCCGCATTCTTCCTTAGGTGCCAGCGATGCTGGATCTGGAGTGGTAACCATTTTAGAAGGGCTTCGAGCTTTTTTAGCTAAAAACGAGCAACCCAAAAATGATATTATTATTCTTTTTTCTGATGCTGAAGAATTAGGATTATTAGGTGCTCAGGCTTTTGTTGAAAACCATCCTCTTGCAAAAAACATTGGATTGGTTTTAAATTTTGAAGCCAGAGGTAGTGGTGGTGCTAGTTATATGTTGATGGAAACAAACGGCAAGAATAAAAAAATATTAACCGAATTTTTAAACTCTAATCCCAATTATCCAGCTGCAAATTCTTTAATGTACAGTATTTATAAAAAATTGCCAAACGATACAGATTTAACGGTTTTTAGAGAAAACGGAAACATAAACGGCTTTAATTTTGCCTTTATTGATGATCATTTTGATTACCATACCGCACAAGATTCTTACGAAAGGCTCGATAGAGAAACACTACAACATCAAGCAGAATACTTTATAACATCGTTAAATTACTTTTCGAATTCTGATTTAACAAATACCAATAGTGATGAGGATTATATATATGTAAATTTTCCTTTTACAAAGCTTTTAACCTATCCGTTTTCTTGGGTTTTACCCATGTTTATAATTGCTTTATTAATTTTTATAGCTTTAATTTTCTTCGGATTAAAAAGAGAAAAGATAACTTTTAACGGATTATTAAAAGGTTTTATTCCTTATACCATAGCACTAACTCTTTGTATTGGTTTATCATACGGATTATGGTTATTAATTTTAATGATACATCCCGAATATGCTGATATGTTACATGGTTTTACCTATAACGGATATCAATATATAATGGCATTTGTATGTTTAAACAGTTGGCTATTGTTTAAAATATATAACACCTGTAAAGAAGCTAAAACTACCGATTTATTTATCGCTCCGATTTTTATGGGGCTTGTTTTAAATTATTTAATAACACAATATTTACCAGGTGCAGGGTTTTTTATCATTCCTGTTTATGCTTGTTTATTAATGCTAGCTATTTTAATTTTCCTAAATGTTAGTAGCAGAACAAGTGCTACCTTATTTGCCATTATAGCAATACCTACAATATATATAATTGCACCTATGTTACAGTTATTTCCTGTTGCATTAGGTTTAAAAACACTATTTGTTTCTGCTTTTTTATTGGTACTAATATTCGGATTTGTTTTACCTGTTTTTCATCAACAAAAAAGGAAAAACAACTGGCAAAAAATTACAGGATTAGCAACTATTTTTCTCTTCGGATTAGCTACTTTTAACAGCGGATTTTCAATTGATAATAAAAAACCCAACAGTATTGTTTTTATACAAAACTCTGACACCGATACTTCTTATTGGGCTACTTACAACAAAACCTTAGATGGCTTTACAAAACAAGTTTTTAAAGATGATTTTACAGAAGGAAACTTGCCTTCTATAAAAGGAAAAAGTAAGTACAATACGAACTTTACTTTTCATAAAAAAACAGCAAACAAAAACTTTAGTACTTCTATTATTACCATAAACGAAGATGTTGTTATTGGTAATGAAAGAAAATTAAGTTTTACGATAACGCCTACCAGAAAAATAAATAGATACGAGTTTAACAACAATGAGACTATTCGTATAAAAAACCTGAAAGTAAATGGTGCTTTTTATGATAATGGTAAAGAGTTTATTGCTGATCAAGGCACACTTTTAATTTATCAAATGGCAAATTCAGATAAAAATGTTACGATGTCTTTTACAATAGATAAAAACGTAAAACCGAACATCACCTTAAATGAAATATCTTACGATTTGTTATCAAACAGAAAATTCGATTTAAAACCACGAAGTGAAATTATGATGCCAATGCCATTTATAATAAATGATGCTATTATTGCTTCAAAGAAATTACCATTCTAAAACAAAAAAAGCGCTTAACTAAAATTAGTTGAGCGCTTTTTTATGGTTTATATAGTTTATTAATCTATTTGAGAAACACGCAATGTGTTTACCATTCCTTTTGCTTTTACGGGCATAGACGATAAGTTAATCATAAAGTCACCTGCTTTAACAAATCCTTTTTCTTTACATATTTCATTAATATCCTCCAAAGTATCATCAGTACTTAAATCACGATCGTAATAATAAGCTCTAACACCCCATAGTAGATTTAACTTACCTAATATTCTTTTTTCTGATGAAAAGGCTAGTACGTGTGATTTTGGCCTCCAGGCAGAAACCTGAAAAGCAGTATACCCACTATTTGTTAAGGTAGTAATTGCAGCTGCATTAATATCATCAGCCATTAAAGCTGCATGATGACAAACCGATTTTGTAATAAATCTGTTCGTACGAATATGTGGCGCTTCTTGTGGTACTTTAATTAAATCAGAAAACTCAACACTACCAATAATTTCTGTCATCTTTTTAATAACACGTATTGGATGTTTTCCTACAGATGTTTCTCCAGAAAGCATTACTGCATCTGCTCCATCCATAATTGAATTTGCAACATCATTTACCTCTGCTCTTGTTGGCACGGCATTTTCAATCATCGTTTCCATCATTTGCGTTGCAATGATTACAGGAATTCTTGCTTGCTTTGCTCTTCTTACCAACATTTTTTGAATTAACGGAACGTCTTGCATAGGTACTTCTACCCCTAAATCTCCACGAGCCACCATTAATCCATCACAATACGGAATTAAAGCGTCTATGTTTTCAACAGCTTCTGGTTTTTCAATTTTTGCAATTACCGGAACTCTGTATCTTGATTTCTGTTTAATTAAATCGCGTAACATTCTTAAATCCTCCGGATTTCTAACAAATGATAATGCAATCCAATCTACTTCTTGCTCTAAAGCAAAAACAGCATCTTTTTTATCTTTTTCTGTTAATGCTGGTAATGATATATTGGTGTTTGGTAAATTAACTCCTTTTTTAGATTTTAAAGCACCACCTACAATTACCTTGGTAACAACTTCTGTTTTCTTATCTGTAGCAACTACTTCGAATAATAATTTACCATCGTCCACTAAAATTTGCTCTCCTGCTTTTACATCTTTCGGAAAACGTTGATAGGTCATAAAAGCTTTTTCTTTTGTTCCTTTACATTCTTCTGTGGTAAAAGTAAAAGTATCTCCAGCTTTTAATTCTACTCCATCATTCATTACCCCAACTCTAAGTTTAGGGCCTTGTAAATCTGCCAAAATAGCTACATTATAACCTTGCTCATCATTAATTTCTCGTATTTGTCGAATACGTTCTTTTACATCATCGTAATCGGCATGAGAAAAATTAACTCTAAAAACATTTACTCCAGAGGCTGCCATTTCAGCTAAAATTTCTTTTGTATTTGTTGCAGGTCCTAGGGTTGCTACAATTTTTGTTTTTTTGTTGTGTGGCATAGTTTAAAATATTAAAAAATCTTTCGATTTTAGGGATTCTACTTCTACTTTATAAGAAGTAATAATTTGAGGTATTTTGTTTATCATATCAATTGTTTTTACAATGTATTCTAAATCAAAATCTCCTTCTATTTTTAAAAAGAAATCAACTTTTTTTTTCTCAGGAACAAGATGTGTTATTGAATCGCTCTCTGAAAAAAAACCTGTTGTTATTGTTTTTTGGATTGACTTATAAACGTTGGCTATTAAAAACCAATCGTTGTCTAACTCTGTATTTGTATATTCATATACCGAGTAAAAAGACTGTGTGTTTTTTTTAGTGAAATCTAAATCATAACTCGCCTTACTAAAACTTGTATGTAAATACTTATTTAGTAAATACGCTAATTTATACTCATTAAGTACCGTATGAATACCTATTAATGCATAATCACTTGCACAAAACTCATTAATATTCAATGTATAAGTAGCCATAAAAACAACTATTTGCTTTTGGCTAAATTACTGAATGTATCTAAAATATAGTGTGAAATTTATGAAAACGTTTTCGTGCTAATGTTAAGAATTTTCCATTTGACTTTGCATTGCAAAATATACTCTTTTTGCAGCAATTTCTTCGGCTTTCTTTTTAGAGGTAGCTCTTCCTTTACCTATAATGTTTCCATCAATACTAACGCGTACACTGAAGTGTCTTTTACTTTGGTTTCCAGAGTCTTCGTATGATTCGAATTTATACTTTTTCTTATTCTTTTGGCACCATTCAATAACAAATCCTTTATAGCTTGATATTTTACCTTCTAACCTTTCAATATCTACATAAGGCAATACAACTTGATCGTAAATAAATTGGTTACAATAATTATAACCTCTATCTAAATAAATCGCACCAATTAGTGCCTCAAATATATTACCGTAAATATTATTACTAATATTAGCTGGCGGAATGTTACTTTTTACAAAACGAAGTAGTTCTAAATCTTTACCTAAAGTATTTAAATGTGACCTACTTACAACTTTAGATCGCATTTGAGTTAAATACCCTTCATCTCCTTCCGGAACTTTTTTATACAGGTAAGATGCCATTACCGATCCTAAGATCGCATCGCCTAAAAACTCTAATCGCTCGTAATTAATAGGACGACCTTTTTCATCTACTAATTTTAATGACCTATGTGTAAATGCTTTCTTGTAATGAGAAAGTGTTATTGGCTTAAAATTAAGCAGCTCTTTTAATTCGTAGTAAAAATTTTCATCCTCTTTATTTTGGGGCTTAACTATTCTACGAAGAAAATTCATAAGAAATTAATCTAATTTTCTAAATACTACACAAGCATTATGACCACCAAAACCAAATGTGTTACTCATTGCTACTTTAACCTCTCTCTTTTGAGGTTTGTTTAACGTTAAGTTCAACTCAGAATTGATATTTTCATCAACATTTACATGATTAATTGTTGGAGGTATAACTCCGTGTTCCATCGCTAATATAGAAGCAATCGACTCTACGGCTCCAGCAGCACCAAGTAAGTGCCCTGTCATAGATTTTGTTGAATTAATGTTGATGTTTTTAGCGTGTTCACCAAAAACTTCAGATATCGCTTTTAATTCTGCAACATCACCTAAAGGTGTAGAAGTACCATGTGTATTAATATGGTCTACATCTTCTGGTTTTAAACCTGCATTTTCAAGACAGTTTTTCATTACAGCGATTACACCAATTCCATCAGGATGTGGTGCTGTCATGTGGTAAGCGTCAGATGACATTCCTCCACCAATAACTTCTGCATAAATTTTTGCTCCACGTGCCTTAGCATGTTCGTACTCTTCTAATACAAGTGCTCCTGCTCCTTCTCCTAAAACAAAACCATCACGTTCGCCATCAAAAGGTTTTGAGGCAGATTTATAGTTTTCATTATTTGTAGAAAGTGCGTGCATTGCATTAAAACCTCCAACACCTGCATATGTAATAGCAGCTTCACTACCACCTGTTACAATAACATCACAGTGTCCGAGTCTTATGTAATTTAATGCATCAATCATAGCGTTTGCAGATGATGCACATGCAGATACCGTTGTATAATTAGGTCCCATAAATCCATTTTTGATAGAAATATGTCCCGGTGCGATATCAGCAATCATTTTTGGAATAAAAAAAGGGTTAAATCTTGGTGTACCATCTCCAGCTCCAAAATCCATAGCTTCGTTTTGAAAAGTTTCTAAACCTCCAATACCAGCTCCCCAAATTACTCCAACTCTAAACTTATTAACTTCATCAAGGTTTAGTTTCGAATCTACTATCGCTTCATCAGAAGCTACCATAGCATATTGCGTAAACCTATCCATTTTACGCGCATCTTTTCTGTTGATGAAATCTGTTGCGTTAAAGTTTTTTAACTCACATGCAAAACGAGTTTTGAACTTGGCAGCATCGAAATACGTTATAGGCGCAGCTCCGCTAACTCCGTTAACCAAGCTATCCCAATACTCTTCTTTATTGTTTCCTATTGGCGTTAATGCGCCAAGTCCAGTTACTACAACTCGTTTTAATTGCATATAAATATTATTTTTTAGCTTCTTCGATATAGCTTACTGCTTGACCTACTGTACCAATGTTTTCTGCTTGATCATCTGGAATTTGGATATCAAATTCTTTTTCGA
>CAXHZZ010000047.1:0-18345 GCA_964021635.1 uncultured Tenacibaculum sp. | reverse complement strand
AGGACGCATGGTTTTCATCCATGTAACACGGGTTCGATTCCCGTACGGACTACAAAGTTTTTTATAAACAATTAAGAATCTAGTATAATGGCAAATCACAAGTCAGCAATAAAAAGAATTAGAAGTAACGAAGCAAAACGCTTAAGAAACAAATATCAGCATAAAACTACTCGTAATGCTGTTAAGAGATTAAAAGCGTCTGAAGATAAGAAGGAAGCACAAGGTATGTTTTCTACGGTTGTGTCTATGTTAGATAAATTAGCTAAAAACAATATTATTCATAAGAATAAAGCAGCTAACTTAAAATCTAAATTAGCTAAGCACGTAGCTTCTTTATAAAAAAATAAAGTTACAAACTATAAAAAGCGTTTCGATTATATCGAAACGCTTTTTTGTTCGTTATAAAAATAAGTGAGCTCGAATAAAAAACATTTATTTTAATTAAATACCTTTTTTACGTTTTATACATGTGGTAATAGAAGTTGTAGGTTTGCTTTTACCAGTCGTATTTCTTATGAGCATCTAATCTTATAAAAATAAATAAAAGCAGGGTAAAACCCCATAAAGAAGAACCTCCGTAACTAAAGAAAGGTAAAGGGATTCCGATAGTTGGTAGTAGGCCAATAACCATGCCTATATTAACAATTATGTGAAAGAATATAATAGAGGCGATACCATAGCCATATATACGTCCAAATTTATTGGTTTGCTTTTCTGATAAGTAAATAATACGGTATAGAAGTAACATAAATAATAGTATTACAAGTGAGCTGCCAAAGAAGCCCCATTCTTCGCCAACGGTACTGTATATATAATCTGTATGTTGCTCTGGTACAAAATCTCCTTGTGTACGATCACCTTGTAAGAAACCCTTACCAAAGAAGCCTCCTGAGCTAATTGTTAATTCAGATTGATAAGAGTTGTATCCAATACCTTTTGTATCTGTAACCTTTCCTAACAAAATATCAAATCTGTTTTTTTGGTGCTGCTCTAAAACATTATCATACATATAACCAATACCAAAAACAAATATGCTTGTAAACATGTAAAGAGCAATGATTTTAAAGGCGTTAAACCTAAGAAATCGTTTGTTTTTATAAATGGCATACATTGTTAACAGGGTAATGATTGCTAAACAAATAATGAGAATTAGTTTGGCTCCGAAATAAATAGTTAATATAAATAAAAGTATAGATACAGCACCAAAGAGTAAATAAACTAAACTTAAACCTTCTCTGTTTAAAACAAAGAAAAACGAAAAGTAAATTAATACTGACCCCATATCTGGTTGTAAAGCAATAAAAAAAGCAGGTAGAAATATTATAACAAACGTTTTTACTTGGTTTTTTATTAGTTTTAAATTGTATTTACGATCACTCATTAGCTTAGCTAGCGCCAATGCAGTAAAAGCTTTTGCAAATTCTGAAGGTTGTAAGCCAATACCTCCAAAATTATACCATGAGGTGGCTCCGTTAATTGTTTTTCCGAATACAAAAACACCTACAAGTAGTATTAAAGAGAGTATATACAAAACACTAGCAAATTGTTCGTAAAATTTCGAATTAAAGAACAATATAAATATTATAACAGGAATGGTTAAGGATATGAAAATTAACTGTTTACCGTATTTGGTAGAGAAATCAAAAATCTCTCTAGTTTCATCTGTTGATGAAGATGCGTAAATATTCATCCAGCCGAAACCAACAAGTATAATGTAGATAAAAACGAGCAACCAATCGATGCCTTCAAATATGTTATTTCGTTCCTGACGCAAGGGTATCTTTCTTTTTAATTAATTTATCATATTCTTTTTGAAGACTCATATTAATCATGCGTTCTTCCAAATGTTTTTTAGTAACACTACCTTTTATATATTTTTCAATCATTAAACTGGTTATAGGTGCTGCAATGGTAGATCCGTAACCACCGTTTTCAATATAAACAGCCATTGCTATTTTTGGATCATCTTTTGGCGCGAAGGCAATTAAAATAGAATGATCCTGAGCCTGTACTTTTTCACCATCAATAATTTTTATTTTATTTTCGGCTGTACCTGTTTTTCCGCAAATTTCAATTCCTTTTATTTGATACCATTTTGCTGTTCCATATGTAAAAACCTCATGCATTGCTTCGATAGCAATAGGAAAATGTTTAGGATCTATAGTCGTATTTCTGCGAGTAGAATATACAGAATCTGCAATTGTTTTATTATCGATTTTTTTTACAATATGTGGTGTGTAAAAGTAACCTTTATTAGCAATTGCTGCGGTCATGTTTGCCAATTGCATAGGAGTTGCAAGTATTTCACCTTGACCAATTGAGTTTGAAATCGTATAAGTTGATTGCCATCTGTTTTTGTACCACCTGTTGTAAAACTCAGCATCCGGTATTAATCCTTTTCTTCCTGCAGGTAAATCATAACCGAGATAATTTCCAAGACCAAAACTTTCAACATGTTTGTTCCAGTTTTCCATGCCTTCTTTAGGATCACCAGTTTTATCTATTATTTTCTTATAAGTTGTAGCAAAATAACTGTTGCATGATTTGGCAATAGCTGTTTTTAAACGAATAGGTCGGCCTGTAATTCCACAATGACAGCCCATGAACTCATTTTTACGAGCTCCGTATTTGTATCCGTGATGGCAATACACGCCAAAGTCTTTATCAATAACTTGTTCTTGTAAGCCAATTAATCCATTTAAAATTTTAAAAGGAGAACCAGGAGGATACATGGCTTGCAATCCACGGTCAAAAGTTGGCATATTTATAGTATCATTAAATAATTTTACTGAATTAGGAGACCTTTTTCTACCAACCAATAAATTAGGGTCATAAGAGGGGGCTGTAATTAAAGCTAAAATCTCACCAGTTTTTGGTTCGATAGCTACAATACCACCTCTTTTTCCTTTCATTAATAATTCGCCGTATTGTTGTAATTCGCTATCAATAGTAAGTGTTAAATCTTTCCCAGTAACAGCAAGTGTGTCGAATTTACCATCTTTATAGGAACCGGTAATTTTATTTAAGTTGTTTCTTTTAAAACGCTTTTTACCTTTAACTCCTCTAAGAACTCCTTCGTATTGTTTTTCTACCCCAAGTTTACCAATTAACTCCCCTTGTTCGTAATAATCGTTTGTTTTAGCCTTTCGTTCATTTACTTCAGCAATAAATCCTAAAATATTAGCGCCAGTATCAATAGGGTAATTTCTAATAATACGTTTTTGAATGTAAAAACCTTTGTATTTTGGTAACTTTTCTTGTAAATAAGCAAAGTCTTCTTTAGCTAATTGTTTTAAGAACTTGGAAGGTAGCCAGCGTGCATATTTCTCTGCTTTTTTATACCTTTTTTTAAAGTCTTCTTTTGTTATCTTTAAAAGCGCACAAAACTCTAAAGTATCCAATGGTTGTACATCTTTAGGAATTATCATTACATCGTATGATAATTGATTTGCTACTAATAATTTATTATTTCGATCATATATATATCCGCGCTCAGGATAATCATATTCAATCTTAACAGCAGAACTTTGTATTGGGTTTTTATCTTTACCACGAATAACTTGTAACTGAAATAATCTAACAATATAAATTAGTCCAATAAGGGTAATTAAAAATATAAGTAAGAAACTACGTTTCATTTATTATTTGTGATTTTACTCGTTGAAAAGAAATGGTTTTATGATTAAGAGAGTTTAAGTTAGTTTTTTTCTAAATATAAAACTACCTAAAAAATATAAAACTAACGTAAATACACTTGAATATATTGTGTTGAGTACTACTTCTGATAAATTATAAAAACTAAAATTAACCAAACTAAACAAAATAAAATGGTGGATTAGTGTTAAAATTACGGTGTAATTAAAAACTTTATCAAAGGTTTCGAGTCTTAGATTAAAGAGTAAATAATCGGGTTCGTGTTTTTTAAAAATAGTTCTAATAAAGAATAGTCTTATGTAAGCGATACATAAAATAGAAAACGCGTGTATTCCGCCAGAATTAGAAAATGCATCAACAGACAATCCTAAAATAAAAGCTAAAGTTAAAAAAGGGAACCTATTAGAGTTTAATGGGTATAAAAAAACAAAGGCAATGTATAAGTACGGATTTATATACCCCAAAAACAAAATGTTATTTAATACAAGAACTTGTAGTAACAACAGAAAAAAAAATATAAATATGATATAAAAAGTTCTATTCATTTTCTATTCTTTTAATTTCTTTCTTGTTAAGACTTGTAATAACATAAATATGCCCCAAGTTAGCCATTTCATTAAATAACTTCACATTGATAGTGTTTGAAGCCGAAAGCTTTTTAGGAACTTCACTAATAGTACCAACAAGAATACCCTTAGGAAAAATAGTAGACTTACCACCGGTAATAATAGTGTCACCAATTTTAAAAACTGCCTGGCGTGGTATATCTGTTATCTGAACACTATTGTAATCTAGTCCATTCCACTTTAAAGTACCATAATAATTATTGTTTTTAAACCCAACATTAATACGGCTATTAGAGTTTAAGATAGACTGCACTCTTGCAAATTTACTACTTGTATTATCTGTAATGCCAATAATCCCTTTACTATTTATAACGGCCATTTCAGAAGTAACACCATGTTTTGAACCTCTGTTAATAGTGATAAAATTATTTGATTTATTATATGAGTTGTTTATTATTTTTCCGTTAATATATATATAATTTCTATCAACATCCATCTCGCTAACAATAGTATCTGTAATAGCAGAAAGTTGATCTAATTTGTTTTTAAGACGCGTATTTTCTTCTGATAATTCTTTGTTTCTGCCTTTTAAACTAAGGTATTCTGATAGGTCTGATGATTTTTGATAAACACCACCAGTTATAAAGTTAGTAGAACTGATAAATTTGCTTTTATGAAAAGCATGGTTGTTAATGATTAATGCAACAGCAATAATTTCTAGAAATAGAAAAAACAAGAAGTTTTTATACCTCTGAAAGAAATAAATAAGCTGTTGCATATATAATAATCATTCAATATTTATTTGATCAATACAGATTTGTATTTTTCAAGATTTTTTAAAGCAATTCCTGTTCCTCTTACTACGGCACGAAGTGGGTCTTCAGCAATGTATACAGGTAAATCTGTTTTTCTAGATAAACGTTTATCTAATCCTCTAAGCATAGAACCACCACCAGCTAAATAAATACCAGTATTGTAAATGTCAGCAGCTAATTCAGGCGGAGTTTTAGATAATGTTTCCATAACAGCATCCTCAATACGTAATATAGATTTATCTAAAGCTTTCGCAATTTCTCTATAAGACACTTGCACTTGTTTTGGTTTACCGCTTAATAAATCTCGACCTTGAACCATCATGTCTTCTGGTGGGGTATCTAAATCTTCTGTAGCAGAGCCTATTTGTAGCTTAATTTTTTCAGCAGTAGTTTCACCAACGTGTAAATTGTGTTGTGTACGCATGTAATACATAATGTCACTCGTAAATAAATCACCAGCAACTTTTACAGATTGATCACAAACAATACCAGCAAGGGCAATTACGGCAATTTCAGTGGTACCTCCACCTATATCAATAATCATATTACCTTTCGGTTCCATAATATCAATACCAACACCAATTGCAGCAGCCATTGGTTCGAAAATTAAATATATCTCTTTCGCATTCATATGGCGACCAGAGTCTATAACTGCTCGTTTTTCTACTTCTGTAATACCTGAAGGAATACAAATAACCATTCGTAACGAAGGTGGAAAAAACTTCTTTTTAATTGCAGGAATTTGCTTAACAAATTCTTTTATCATCTCTTCAGATGCTTGAAAATCAGCAATTACCCCGTCTTTTAACGGGCGGATAGTTTTTATGTTTTCGTGAGTTTTTCCTTGCATTCTGTTTGCTTCATGACCTGTAGCAATAATTTTACCAGTCAGTCGGTTACGTGCAACGATGGACGGATTATCGATAACAACTTTACCATTGTGAATGATAAGCGTGTTTGCAGTACCTAAATCGACTGCAATATCTTCTGTCATAAAATCGAAAAATCCCATATAAACTCCTTTGTTTTACCTGTTTCTAATGTATTCTTACAAATCTAATAAAAATCTGCGGGTATTTTACAATCAATGTAATTTAATGTTTAAAATGTCTCGTGCCTGTAAAAACCATAGAAACATTATTGTTATTACAATAATCTATGCTTAATTGATCTTTAATAGAACCTCCTGGTTGAATTACACTTTGTATTCCTGCCTTATTTGCAATCTCTACACAATCTGGAAAAGGAAAAAACGCATCACTAGCCATAACTGCTCCTTTTAAATCAAAGTTAAAACTTTTTGCTTTGTCAATAGCTTGCCTTAAAGCATCAACTCTACTTGTTTGTCCTGTTCCACCAGCTAATAATTGTTTATCTTTTACTAAAATAATCGTATTCGATTTTGTGTTTTTACACAACTTTGAAGCAAATAGCAAATCATCTAACTCACTTTCTGATGGTTTGGTATTTGTAGGATACGATAAATCTTCTAATTTATCAGTAATGTTATCTTTGTCTTGTATTAAAACTCCGTTTAATGCTGTTCTAACAGTTTGGGTAGGTAATGTTACTTCTTTCTGAATTAATAAAACCCTGTTTTTCTTTCCTTTTAAAATTTCTAAAGCATCTGTATCGTAAGAAGGAGCAATTACTACCTCACAAAATAATTTATGAATTTCTTCGGCGGTAGCTTTATCTATTTTGGTATTTGATATCAAAACACCTCCAAAAGCAGAAGTAGGGTCACCTGCTAGGGCATCTAAATAAGCTTGGTGAATTGTTTTTCGTTGTGCGAAGCCACAAGCATTATTGTGTTTTAAAATAGCAAAAGTTGGTGCTTCACCCGAAAACTCGTTCATTAAGTTAACAGCGGCATCAACATCTAAAAGATTGTTATAGCTTAATTCTTTACCATGTAATTTATTAAACATAGCCTCTAAATCACCAAAGAAATATCCTTTTTGATGTGGGTTTTCTCCATATCTTAAGGTCTTAGATATGGTTTCACTTGCTTTATATACAACTTCATCTTCATTAAAATAGTTAAATATAGCAGTATCGTAGTGAGAAGAAATATTAAAAGCTTTAGCAGCTAATTTTTTTCTATCATTAATTGATGTATTTCCGTTACTCTCTGTAATAAGGTTTAAAAAATCGCTGTATTGCTCCATTGAAGAAACAAGCACAGTGTCTTTAAAGTTTTTTGCAGCTGCACGGATTAATGAAATACCTCCGATATCAATTTTCTCAATAATATCTTGTTCTGGAGCGCCAGAAGCTACTGTTTTTTCAAAAGGATATAAATCTACAATTACTAAATCTAATTGAGGAATATTATACTCTTGTATTTCAGCAACATCACCTTCATGATCCTGACGATTTAAAATACCTCCAAATACTTTAGGGTGTAATGTTTTTACGCGACCTCCTAAAATTGAAGGATAAGAAGTTACCTCTTCTACAGGTATTACGTTAATTCCTAAATCTTTTATAAATTTTTCAGTTCCTCCGGTAGAGTATATAGTAACACCTAAATCATTAAGTTTTTTTACTATAGGGGCTAATCCGTCTTTATGAAATACCGAAATTAGGGCAGATTTAATAGTTTTTGTATTGTTCATTGTTGTTGTGTTGTTAAGAGAACAAAGCTACTAAAACAGCAAAAGTTATACAATAATTATTTTTGCATATTGTAAAACGAAAACACCACCAAAACTCTAAGAGTTTTGGTGGTGTTTTTATACGAAAAATACAAATGTTATTCAGCGTTTTCTAAGAAATCGTGAAACCATACGGTAATTTTTTCGAAAAAAGATTGTTGTGTTTTTGTACGAGCGTTAGGATTACCTAAAGCAGCATAAGAGGGATATTCATTAGTGTTCATAATATAGGGGATTATGTGGGGTTAATAAGAATACAAACTTAAGTATAAAAAACCTACTAATCAAACGTTTACGTGAAATTTATATAAAAGAAGCCACTTTTTTACAAACATACTCTAATAATTCTTCGTCATTTGCCGTAAAAGGGTTAACAGTATGAGAGTCAATATCTATCTGACCAATGTTTTGGTTATCAACAAAAATAGGGATAACAATTTCAGATTTCACCTTCCAACCACAAGAAATATAATTATCCTGGTCTTGTACATCTTGTACAACAAAATTTTCATTACTAACAGCTACTTGTCCGCAGATACCTTTTCCGAACGGAATAATAGTGTGGTCGGTTGGTTCACCATTAAATTCTGCTAACTTTAGCTCGTTTTTATCACCGTTTTTAAAGTAAAAACCTACCCAATCGTAATAAGAAATTTCAGAAGCTAAATAATCACAAATTTGTTGTAGCTTATCTCCTTTAGCAGTATTGCTTTCAGTTATTTGATCTATTTTTTTTTTAAATTCTTGTAAATTCATTGTAAATGAGTTTTTTAGTCTTATTTCGTAATTTGAATTAAGAACTTACAAAAGTAGTTTTAACAATTGTTTTAAAAAACAAATTTTTAATTTTTTGTATATTTGCAGTCAATGAAACAAGTAATTACCAAAATAGTAACCATAACATTAGCTTTTTTAGTGTTGTTTTCTACCTTTTCTTTTACGGTAGCTAAACATTATTGTGGTGATTTTTTAGTTGATGTTTCTTATGTAGGAGAAGCTGTTAGTTGTAATGAAGGTGAAAAAGACGATTGTGCAACCGTAATTAAAAAGAAATGTTGTAAGGATGAAGTTTATCAGATTGATGGTCAAGATGATTTACAAAAAGTCTCATCAGAAAAAATAAGCTTTCAACAGGTAAAATTATTTGTAGCTTTCTACAATTCATTTAAATTACTATTTAATATTGATGAAAATGAAACCAAATTTCATCAATATTATTCTCCACCAAATTTAGTTTTTAACATTCAGGCTCTTCACGAAGTATATATTATATGATTTTATAATTCTTTTAATTAAATAAGAATTGTAAAACTTAATATGATATAAAATAATGAAAATAAATATATTCAGTATTTTAATACTGATATCTAGTATCACCTTTTCACAAGAAAAGTTTAAAGGTATGATTATGGATAAAAATGGACCTAAAGATAATTTAGGTGTTTACGGAGCAAGTGTGCATTGGCTAAACACTAACGTTGGCGTAACTACAAACGAAAAAGGATGGTTTACAATACCATATAAACAAAAATATACAAAGTTAGTTGTTAGTTTTGTAGGGTTTAAAACAGATACTATTACAGTAAATTCTCTAAAACCAATTCATCATTTTTTAACAGAAAACAATACTTTAAAAGAGATTACTATTAAATCGAAAAAAGGTGCAACAGAAAGATCGTATCTAGAAGCACAAAATGTAATGATGATTAATAGTGCAGAGTTGTTAAAAGCAGCATGTTGTAATTTAGCTGAGAGTTTTGAAACCAATCCATCTATTGATGTTAATTACTCGGATGCCTTAACAGGTACAAAACAAATTCAAATGCTTGGTTTAACGAGTCCGTATTTGTTAATTACTCAAGAAAATATTCCATCCATACGTGGTGCGTCTCAGGCATTCGGGCTTTCTTTTACTCCTGGTACTTGGGTAGAAAGTATTCAAATAACAAAGGGTGCAGGTAGTGTTGTAAATGGTTATGAGAGTATTTCAGGACAAATAAATGCCGAATTGGTAAAGCCATATACTAATAATCGTTTTTTTGTAAATGCCTACGGATCAGCGGGAGGAAGAATGGAGTTTAACACGCATTTAAACCAAAAAGTAAGTGATAGGTGGCAAACAGGTTTGTATGTTCATGGGAATTATAGAGGTGAGAAATTTGATAGAAATAATGACGATTTTTTAGATAATCCACTCGCAGAGCAAATAAATATTATGAATCGTTGGCAATATATTGATGCTGAAAAAGGATGGGTGAGTTTTATTAATTTTAGATATTTAGATGATGAAAAGCAAGTAGGTGAAGTTAATTTTAATCCTGATTTAGATAAAGGATCTGCTACTGTTTGGGGAAGCGAAATCAAAACTAAACGTTTTGATACTTCAGCAAAATTAGGTTATGTTTTTCCTGATTTACCTTTTCAAAGTATGGGAATACAAGCTGCCTATAGTAACCATAAACAGGATTCTTATTTTGGATTAAGTGATTATAATATTCAACATCAAAGTTTTTTTAGTAGTTTTATTTTTAATTCAATTATAGGTGATACAAGAAATAAGTTTAAAACAGGTCTTAGTTTTACCTATGATAAATATGACGAGTTTGTAAACGTTACTTCGGTAAATAAGTATGATCGTAAAGAAAACGCTGTTGGCGCTTTTTTTGAATATGCTTATGATAATGCAGATAATATAAGTATAACTGCAGGATTAAGAATTGATGCACATAATTTATTAGGAACTTTTGTAACGCCTCGTTTGCATATTCGTTATGCACCTTGGCAACAAGGAGTTTTTAGAACATCGATAGGTAAAGGAAGAAGAAGTGCTAATATTTTTGCTGAAAATCAACAATTTTTTGCATCTTCAAGACAAGTTAATATTGATGGTGTAGGAGGAGAGGCTTACGGTTTAAGTCCGGAGATAGCATGGAATTACGGAGTATCATTTTTACAAGGGTATAAATTATTTGGCAAAAAAGGAGATATTACTTTTGATTTTTATAGAACAGATTTCGAAAATCAGGTTGTTGTAGATTGGGAAAATCCGCAGGAAATATCTTTTTATAATTTAGACGGAAAAAGTGTTGCAAACAGTTTTCAGTTAGAGGTTAATCAAAATATAATTCCGTTTTTTAACACCCGGTTTTCCTACAAATATTACGATGTTAACACCGATTATAAATCAGGTAATTTAGATAAAGCATTACAAGCAAAACATCGTTTTTTCGCAAATTTTTCTTATGAAACTGAGAAAAAGGAAAACGACTCACACTGGAAATTTGATGTAACCTATAATTGGGTTGGTAAGCAGCGATTACCAAATACACAATCAAACCCTGTCGAATATCAATTACCAGTATATTCAAAAAGTTATAACTTGTTAAACACTCAGGTAACAAAAGTGTTTTCTAAAAAATTTGAGTTGTATGCCGGAGGCGAAAATATAACAAATTACAAACAAAAAAATCCGATATTAGGAAGCGACAACCCTTTTGGTTCAAATTTTGATACAACAATTATATATGCACCTGTGTTTGGAGCTAATTATTACGCAGGTTTAAGATTTAAAATAGATTAAGATGAAAAAAATAATATTAGTATTAACGGTTTTATTGATGGGTATATCATTATCAGCACAAGAGAAAAAGAGAAATGCCAAAGTATCTATCGATGTTGATGGTGTTTGTATGATGTGTAAAGGACGTATTGAAAAAGCTGCGCTAAACACTAAGGGTGTAAAATATGCACAATGGAGTGTACAAACACATGAACTAAAGTTAATTATTGATGAGCGTAAGACTGATGTTAAAACGATTCAGAAAAATGTAGCTAATGTTGGTCATGATACGAAAGCAGTAAAAGCAACTAAAGAAGCTTATGATGGTTTACATCCTTGTTGCAAGTATCGAAGTGAGGAGATACAAGATGGTCATGAAAAATTAAAGAAGTAAGTAATAAAAAATCCCGAGTTTTAAACTCGGGATTTTTATATTTATAACATTTTTAAAGAATTAACTTCTAATTCTGTTAACTCGCGCCATCTACCACGAGGTAGGTTACGCTTAGTCATACCAGCAAAAATTACACGATCTAATTTTGTAACTGTATATCCGAAGTTTTCGAAAATCTTACGAACAATTCTGTTTCTTCCAGAGTGAATTTCAATACCAACTTCTGTTTTTCTTTCACCTTCTACATAAGAAACGGCATCGATAAAAACTTTTTTACCTTCAATAACAACATCACCGCGTAATTTATCTAAATCAGAAATTGATAATTTTCTATCTAAAGAAGCATGATATAATTTACGTACATCATGTTTAGGGTGTGTTAGTTTTTTAGCTAATTCACCATCATTAGTAAATAACAATAAACCAGTGGTATTTCTATCTAATCTTCCAACAGGGTAAATACGTTCTTTAGTTGCGTCTGCAACAATTTCCATAACTGTTTTACGACCACGGTCATCTTCCATAGTAGTAATGTAGTTTTTAGGTTTGTTTAATAAGATGTAGCGTTTTTGTTCTATAGAAATTAATGTACCGTCGAAACGAACTTCATCAGTAGGTTGTACTTTGTACCCCATTTGAGTCATTAATTTTCCGTTAACAGACACACTACCATGTTCTATGTAGGTATCGGCCTCTCTACGAGAGCAAATTCCTGAATTAGAAATGTATTTGTTTAAACGAATACCTGTACTTTCATCGGCGCTAGCTTGTTTTTGTTTGCTAGAAGCTGATTTTTTAAGGTCTTTGTTAAATTGTTTTTTGTTGTTAGAAGCGCTAGTTGCAAATCTTGGTTTTTCTGATGATTTTCTAGCAGGTCTGTCGCCTCTATCAGATCTGTTATCCGATTTAAAAGATTTTTTTTCACGAGGATTGCTGTTCTTGTCAGCTTGTCGTCCTCTCGACGAGTTTTTTGAATTCATAATTAAATTTTAAAAGGCTGCAAATGTACGGTAATTATTTGATTTCTAATCTAAAGCAATAACTACTTTGTCTAGAATTAAAGACTTATCAATAAAAAGTAAACTAAATACTCCTATCAATAATAATATCTTTAAAATGTTGTGTAATAGGCGATACTGATTCGTTTTTGTTGCTTTCCAGGTGTAAAAACCTATAAAAAACAATACAATAGCTGCTAAGTAAAAATAATACTTCATGTACTCGATTGCAGGGTAGTAAAATAAAACACCTATCGGTATTAAGGTTAAAACCATTAATAAGATAATTAGTTTTTTGGTGTTTTTTTCTCCGTATTTAACAGGGAAAGTAGTATAGTTGTTAATTATAGCTCCTTTAATGTTTTCTAAATTTTTAATTAATTCGCGAATCATTATAATTAGAAAAAGAAAGATTGCGTGCACAAATATTACTTTCGAAAAATTTTTAAAATGGACAAAAACCACAAAAAAAGGCAGTATTGTTAAAACAGTAACACTTAGCAAACCTATAAAAGGGTGTTTTTTTAATTTATGAGAATAAAACCAAATTCCGAATATATATACGGCAAAAAAGAAAGCAGCTCTCCAAGATACTAACCAGCCAAAACCAAAACCTATAAAGTTTAAGGTAAAGTATAAAGATAATTTGGTTTCTTGTTTTGTATAAGAATCTAAGTTAGATTTTATGGGTCTATTTATTTGGTCAGATTTTTTGTCGTAAAAATTATTGATGATATATCCTGCTGCTACCGTAGCTACCGTAGCAATAACTAAGTAAAGTAAATGCCAATCGAAAAGTACTGGTTTTACAGATTTTTGATCAGAGAAAATAAAAATAGCAGCCAAATATTGGGCTGCTATTAGTACTAAAATGTTATAACCTCTAACGACTGATAGAAGGCTAAATATTTTTTTTAGAAACGTATTAACTTTTAATATACTCATTGTGGTATTTTAAAATCTATATACCAATTCTAATTTATAATCTTTTAAGCTTGTTTGTGCTTTTTCGTAATCTTCAGTAAAGCCTAAAATATATCCACCGCCACCAGAACCACAAAGTTTTAGGTAGTATTCGTTAGTTTGAATTCCTTTTTCCCAAACCTTATGAAAAGCAGAAGGAATCATCGGTTTGAAGTTTGTTAAAACTACTTTCGATAATTTTTTTACGTTACCAAATAATGATTTTATATCACCTTGTAAGAAATCATCAATACAAGCATCGGTATGTAAAGAAAATTCTTCGCTTAACATTTTACGGAATCCTTCGTTTTTCATCTTATTCATAAAGATGTTTACCATTGGTTCAGTTTCACCAACTTGCTCAGAATCTAATAAGAAAACAGCTCCTTTTCCTTCTTTTTGAGATGGAATCCCTGCAGGCTCTATATGTTCTTTTGAGTTGATTAAAATAGGTAAACTTAAATATGAATTTAAAGGGTCTAGTCCTGAACTTTTTCCGTGAAAAAAAGATTCCATTAAAGAAAATACTTGCTTTAAAATTAACAGTTTATCACGTGTTAAGTTTTCTAAAACAGTAATTTTATTAGTTGCATATTGATCGTAGATAGCAGCAACTAAAGCACCAGAGCTTCCTACGCCATATCCTTGTGGTATCGATGAATCAAAATACATACCATTATCAATATCATCTTTAAAAGAAACTAAGTTAAAAGAAACTAAATCAGAATTTAACGTACTTAGATATTGATAAAATTTAACTAAATTATCGTTTGATTTTTTTGCTTCGCCAGTTAAATTACTAGCAGACTTTAACACACCTTTGTATGAGTTAAAAGGAATCGCTAGTCCTTTAGAATCTTTTATGATTCCATATTCTCCGAAGAGTAATATTTTTGCGTAAAATAAAGGTCCTTTCATAAAATTTTAATTGCTTAACAAAAGTACAAGTAAAAGTGCTAGTTTACAAACTAGTATACGTTTTTGTAAAAAGTTTTCCAAACTCCAACTTTTTCATTGTCTCGGTACTTTCCTTTAGTTTCTATTTTTCCGTTTTTATAAAAGGTTTTCCAAATTCCATCTCTTTGTCCGTTTGTGTATTCTCCTTGCTCTTTCAGTTCGCCAGTTTCATAAAAAACTTTACGGTCACCGTCTAGTTTTCCGTTTATATAATTAGCTTTATGAAAAAGTTTACCATTAGGATGGTAATACATTATTAGGCCCTCAAAAACTTCGTTGTTAAGTTCTTTGTTTTTACTGTATCCTTCCATTTGAACTTGACCATCTTTATAATAATCAACAATCCAAAATCCATTATTTATAGCCTTCGGAGCAGGTCTGTAATATTCGTGATTTTCTTTTGATGTTTTTTGCCAATTATCATCAAGGTAAATTGTGTTTTGTGCTGTTAATGTGGTTGATAAAAACCCAATAAACATAACTATTAATAGTGTTAATGTTCTCATGATAAAAGGGAGTTTAAGGTTAATGGGTTTTTGCGCCAAAACCCGTATTATCACAAATATACTGATTTTTTTGGCAGTAAACAGCTAAGTTGTCCTTAATAAAAGTCTCTATATCAGTCTTTTCATTGTTTGGGTATAATACATGTACATTTGCTCCTGCATCGAGAGTAAAGCAAATATTACTGTTGTTTTGTGCTCTGTATTCCCAAATTTTATTAATCACCTCTAAAGTATTTGGCTTCATCAATATGAAATACGGATTACTTGTAAGCATCATTGCATGCAAGGTTAATGCTTCACTTTCCACTAAATTAATAAATTCTTTTATGTCTCCGTTTTGAAGAATAGTAGAAATTTTAGATAAGTTTTCGTTTGCCTGTGCAAAGCGTTGTTTGGCATAAGGATGGTTGTGCATTAAATTATGCCCAACTGTAGATGAAACTTGTTTTTCTCCTTTATCAACCAATAAAATAGTATCGCAATAGTTTTCGAAAACAGGGTGAATTTTATATGGAAATTTTACTCCGAATAAATCTGAACTCCCTTCAATTTCGGGATGTTCTCCCCAAACAACTAAAGGGCCTTCAATACTTCTGCTGGCGCTACCAGAGCCTAAACGCGCTAAAAAAGAAGCTTTTTGGTTGATAAATTCGTCTGTTAAATCAGTATTTAATTCTTTTTCAAGATTTAATAAACACATTGCAATAGCACTCATTCCGCTTGCAGAAGAGGCAATTCCGCTACTGTGAGGAAAAGAATTCTCTGAAGAAATAACCATTTTATATTCTAAGATATAGGGACAGTATTTTTCTATTCGCTTAAAAAATTCAGCAATTTTCGGTTTAAAATCATCCTTCTTTTTTCCTTCAAAAAACAACTCGAATTTTGCTTCGCTAGATTTTTCAATTTTTAAAAACTCAATTGTAGTAATTGTATGGCAGTTGTTAAGTGTAAAACTTATCGATGCATTTTTGGGAATTTGCGGATTGCTTTTTCCCCAGTATTTTACTAAAGCGATATTACTTGGTGTTTGCCATGTGTAAGAAGCTTTTTCAATTATTTTATTTGATTCTTTTGAAATAAAAAGTGCTGTATTCAAAGGTTTAAATTTTGCAGTAAAGATAAAATTTAGACTACACTTTTGCTAATTTTTGTAAAACGGATTCTTTGTAACTTCTGCTTATAGGAATTGCCTTTTTATTAATCTCAATAAATTCGTTTGTATAAGAGGTTATTTGTTTCGTGGATACGATGTATGATCTATGAATTCTGATGAATTTATTTAAAGGCAATTTTAATTCTAAATTACTAATACTTTCTCTTGTTACAATCGTATTTGTGTCTGTAAATATTTTTACATAATCGCCTAAACTCTCTATATATAAAACACCATTAAAGTTTATTTTAACCATCTTTCTGTCTGCTCGTACAAATATATAGTCCGACTCGATTTCTTTAGCTTTTTCGTTGGTTTTAGGTGTATTTGTATCTAACACTTTTTGAGTAGCTTGTAAGAAACGATCAAAAGCAATTGGTTTTAATAAATAATCTACCACATTTAAATTAAATCCGTCTACGGCATATTCTCTATAAGCGGTTGTGAAAATTATTTTAGATTTTTTATTGATGATTTTAGCTAAACTTAAACCTGTAATTTCGGGCATATTAATATCTAAAAAATATAAATCTACAGATTCATTTTGCATAAAAATAATTGCCTCAGCAGCATTTTTACACATTTTAATAAGCTCTAAGTTTGGTGTTTTTTCAATAAACGAAGCTATTATTTCTCTAGCCATAGGTTCATCATCAACAATAACACAGCGTAATTTATCAATCATTTTTTAAAGGCGTTTTTAATTCAACTCTAAAACTGTTTTTTGTTTGTGAAATATCTAAATGATATGATTTCCCGTACAACATCTCTAGTCGTTTTTTTATGTTTTCTAGTCCGATTCCTTTTTTTGATGGTGTATTGTTTTTTGTTGAGTTTTTTATTTCAAAAAAGAGTGAATCATGAGTCGTTTTTAATTTGATGTCAACCTTTAAAACACCATCAATTTGTACTCCATGTTTAAAGGCATTCTCTACAAAAGGCAATAATAACATCGGAGCAATTTGAATGTTTTCATGATGTATTTCTTTATCAAAACCCACGAATAAACTTTCTTGAAAGCGCATTTTTTCTAACGAGATATAATCTTCAATATGATTAACTTCATCATTTAAAAACACTAAAGGCTTTTCTACCTGATATAAAATATAATCTAATAAGTTAGAAAGTTTTAAAATCATATCAGGAGCTTCATCAGACTTTTTTAAAGCAAAACCATATAAAGTATTAAGAGTATTGAATAAAAAATGTGGATGAATCTGCATTTTTAAAAACTTTAATTCTTGTTCTTTTAGTTGCAATTGTGTAGCTAAGAATTTGTTTTTTAAGTCTTCGTTTTTTAATACAGATTTGTAATTATTTATAATTAAGCCAATACTAATTGCAACAAAAAAAATGAAGTATACGGCTAAAGTTATAAATAAAAGTCCTTTTGTAATTGGTGTGCCATCGCCTGTTTTTAGGTTATCAGAAAAAACTAAGCCATAAAATATCGATACAATAATAAAGAAGAAAGAAATTATAAAAGTGTACGCCGTGTATAAAATAAATAGTTGCTGTTTTTTAAGGAGCAAATAGTTGGGGATTAAATAAAAATAAAAAAAATAACTACTACCAATAGTTATTGGCATTAAAAAGAAAGAAAAACGATTTATGTACGTGGTATTTTTACTTCCGTAGCCTAAAAAATAAGTATAAAACAAATACACTGCTACCCAAAATAAAAGATGCATAGCCGTTTCTGTAATAAATTTTAGTATAGAATACCGTTTTTTCATACGGCTGCAATATCTACTTTTTTACGTTGTTTTATGTTTTTTTGAGATAAAATTCGCTTATTTGTAGGTAGAATACCAATTTACCTGTTTTTACTAAAACATGCTATAAACTTGTTGTTTACGGTTTTTTTCTTTACGGTTATCGAAATAAATAGAAAGGTATAGGCTTTAAAGATACTTTTGAATCATAATAACTTTAAAACTTACTAATATGAATTTTTTAATTATCAATTTATTACAGGAGGGCGGAACAATGTTTATGTACCCATTATTATTTATGTTAATTACTTGCATTGCTTTAATTGTAAAAGCCTTCTTAAGAAGCGCTGAAAATGATAAAGTAGTTTTACTAATAAAACATATAAGTTTGTTTGCGTTAGT
>CAXHZZ010000046.1:0-18770 GCA_964021635.1 uncultured Tenacibaculum sp. | reverse complement strand
CCAAAACTTAACTGACGCAAAGTTTGCATACCTTCATGAAAACTAGCAGATTCTTTTATCTTTTTAACATATTCCATCGGAATCGTTTCATCAGTTTCATAATGTTTGGCAAATAACTCTAAAGCTTCTTTTTCGTAACACCAATTTTCTAAAACCTGACTAGGCAACTCTACAAAATCCCAAGAAACCGAAGTTCCTGACAAGCTATTATAAGTGGTGTTTGCTAACATGCCGTGTAAAGCGTGACCAAATTCATGAAATAGCGTTGTAACCTCGTTAAAAGTTAATAAAGAAGGCTTTGTTTCGGTAGGTTTTGTAAAGTTGCAAACGATAGAAACTTGCGGACGCTCATTAATACCATTTTTAATTTGTTGCGATTTATAAGAAGTCATCCATGCACCATTTCTTTTTCCTGGCCTTGGATGAAAATCTGCATAAAAATGTGATACAAAATTCCCTTTTGTATCAGTTACATTGTATGTTTTTACATCTTCGTGGTATTTATCAATCGAATTGATTTCTTCAAATTTTAAGTCGAATAATTTACTTGCAATTTCAAAAACACCATTAATTACGTTTTCTAATTTAAAATAAGGTTTCAGCAATTCTTGATCTAAAGAAAACAATTCTTTCTTTAATTTTTCTGCATAATAAGCACCGTCCCATTTTTGAAGTTGCGTTATACCATCTAATTTTTTAGCGTAAGTAGCTAAGTTATCAAATTCACGTTTTGCGGCAGGTTTAGCTTTTGCTAATAAATCGTTAGAAAAAGATAAAACTTTCTCAGGTGTTTCTGCCATTCGTTCTTCTAAAACAAAATGAGCGTGTGTTTTATAACCTAATAAATTGGCTCTTTTATGACGTAGTTTTACAATGTTTAAAACCGTTTCTTCGTTGTTGAATTCGTTTTGTTGAAATCCTTTTTTACCAGCAGAAATTGCTAATTTTTTACGCAGTTCTCTATTGTCTGCATAGGTCATAAACGGAATATAACTTGGGTAATCTAAAGTGAAAATCCAGCCATCTTTCTTTTTTGACATTGCTATTTCCTTAGCTGCTTCTTTTACACTTTCTGGTAAACCAGATAAATCACTTTCATCAGTTAAATGCATTTCAAAAGCATTGGTTTCTGCCAATACATTTTCTCCGAATTTTAATGAGAGTTTAGATAATTCAGTATCAATACTACGTAATTCAGTTTTCTCAGTCTCGTTTAAATTGGCTCCGTTTCTAGCAAAACTTTTATATTGTTTGTCTAATAACGTGTGTTGTTCAGGTGATAAATCTAAAGAAGGTTTATTCTCAAAAACAGTTTTTACTCTCTTAAACAACGCTTCATTTAATGTGATGTCACTTCTGAATTCACTTAGCCAAGGAGAAATTTCTTGTGCTATTTTCTGAATTTTATCATTAGTTTCTGCTGAGTTTAAATTGAAGAAAATTGAGGTGATTTTATTCAGCTTTTCGCCTGTAAAATCTAAAGCTACTGTGGTATTATCAAAAGTAGCAGCTTCAGTATTATTTACAATTGCATCAATTTCTGCTTTGGCTATTTTTATTCCTTCTTCAATAGCAGGCTTATAATCTGTATTTGTAATTTTAGAAAAAGGAGGTGTATTAAAGTCTTGTAAAAGTGGATTCATCATGTTATTTTTAATGTCACATCGAGTGGTTTTCGAAGAATAAGAAAATTTGTATCGAGATGTTTAGTTGACGAGTTCTCGATATAATTTTCTTTTTTCGTTCCTCAAAATAAAATCACTCGAACCGACAGTGTATTATTTTTTTACTCTCTCTGAAGCTTGCTCAACTTTTAATTTTAAGCCTTCTTTGTATGCGATTATTTTATCTAAAACACATTTATCAGAAGCACCAATAATTTGAGCCGCTAAAATACCTGCGTTTTTAGCACCATCTAAAGCAACAGTTGCTACAGGAACACCGCCTGGCATTTGTAAAATTGATAAAACAGAATCCCAACCATCAATAGAATTTCTACTTTTCACTGGCACTCCGATTATTGGTAACGGACTCATACTTGCTACCATTCCTGGTAAATGAGCAGCGCCACCTGCACCAGCAATAATTACTTTTATACCGCGAGTATGTGCGTTTTTAGAGTAATCAACTAATTTTTCTGGTGTTCTATGAGCAGAAACAATATCTACTTCTATTTGAATATCAAAACCTTCTAAAATATCGATTGCTTCTTGCATGATTGGAAGATCTGAATCGCTTCCCATTATAATTCCTACCATAATTTATTTTTTAAAATGAGAATCTAAACTTGTTTCAAAATCTCATTAATTTGGGTGAGAAGCTGAAAATAAATTCAGCTTTATGTTTTTATGTTTTTTGTCATTGCTAGAATTTTGTAACGAAGCAATTTGTTATTATGAGATTACTTCGTTTACACTCGTAATGACGCTTTATTTACTGATTACTCTAATAGTTTCTTTTACTTGTTGCGCTATTTTTCGCGCCTCATTAATGTCTTTATTAACAATAGTTACGTGCCCCATTTTTCGAAAAGGTTTGGTTGTCTTTTTTCCGTAAATGTGTGGTGTAACTCCGTCTATTTTTAAGATTTTAGTCATGTTTTCGTACACTACATCTCCTGTGTAACCTTCTTCACCAACTAGATTTACCATAATTCCGGCAACTTTACTTTCTGTGTTACCCAAAGGAAGGTTTAAAATACTACGTACATGTTGTTCGAACTGGTTTGTATAGCTCGCTTCAATAGAATAATGCCCAGAGTTATGTGTTCTTGGAGCTACTTCATTTACCAAGATTTGATCATCAGTAGTTTGAAACATTTCAACGGCTAATAATCCGACGAAGTCGAAACTACTTGCTACTTTTAACGCTATTTCTCTTGCTTTTTCTGCTACTTTAGAATCTATTCTTGCAGGACAAATTACATATTCAACCTGATTCGCTTCTGGATGAAATTCCATTTCAACGACAGGGTATGTCCTCACAGATCCATTAGAATTCCTGGCAACAATTACGGCCAATTCATTTTTAAAAGGAATTAGTTTTTCGGCAATACATTCTCCTTCTGGTAACGATTGTAAATCTTCGTAAGTACGAACTACTTTTACACCGGTACCATCATAACCAAATTGTGCAGATTTCCATACAAAAGGGAACTCAATAATATTGTTTTCATAAGAGTGTTTTAATTCTTCTAGAAAAGCATAATGAGAAAAATCGGCAGTAGGAATTTGGTAATCTTTGTAAAATAATTTTTGACGTGCCTTATTTTGAATTATTCTCAGATTAGCGGGCTTCGGATAAATAGTTAACCCCTCAGCTTCTAGTTTATCTAAAGCATCAATGTTTACATTTTCTATTTCAATGGTTAATACATCTACTTTTTTACCAAAGTTGTATACAGTATCAAAATCAAATAAATCTCCTTGATGAAATTCATTGCATATTTGTGCGCAAGGAGCCTCCGGATTTTTATCTAAGATTAAGGTGTAAATATCAAATTTTTGAGTTTCAGTAAGTAACATCTTACCTAACTGGCCGCCACCAAGAACGCCCAATTTAAAGTCTGAGGAAAAATAATTTTTCAAGATAAATATTTTAGTGTGTTGTTGTTATGGCAAAAATAAGAATCTAAAGTATAGTTTAAATACAATTAACGAGATATTCTTAATTGCGAAGTATTAACTTTAGTAACAAGATACATTAAGGCAGAACAGCCTTTGTTATCTATCGGGGTACCATCGGCTAAGTAATTATATTGTTTGTCATCGCAAGGGCATGTAATTTGCACACCGTTAAAAGTCATTAAAGAATTACAATTAGTTTCAGGACATTGCTGATCAAAAGCTTTGTAACCATTAATACCTGTTCTGAAAATAAAAATATTACGACCCTGAATTGTGTTTTGAGAACTACCACTAGGAACTAATAGGCCCTGAAATTCTGGTAAAGTTAAATCGATAATAGCATTTAATTCTATTCCTCTAAAACAATTATTAATAGGAGTGTTATCACTACAACTCAATGCAATTGATATAATAAATAGGTAAAGTATTTTTTTCATTATTTTAAATAGAGTTATATGGGTAACGCTACGAATTTACAAATATTTTGTACATTTGTTACACAATCTCATTCCTACCGGTATGAGATTTTTAAAGTTTAGAAATTATGAGTGAAGTATCATATTATACAGCCGAAGGATTAAAAAAATTAAAAGATGAGTTGTCACATTTAGAACATACTGAAAGACCAAGGGTTTCTCAGGAAATTGGTGATGCTATAGATAAAGGAGATTTAAGTGAAAATGCAGAGTATCACGCAGCAAAAGAAGAGCAATCATTATTAGAAACTAAAATTGCAAAACTTAAAAATGTGGTTGCTAATGCACGTATTATAGATGAAAGTCAGTTAGACACCTCTAAGGTACTAATTCACTCTATTGTAAAACTAAAGAACACAACAAACGGAATGGAGTTTACTTATACTTTGGTAGCTGATTCTGAAACTGATGTTAGAAATGGTAAATTATCAGTTAATTCTCCTATTGGAAAAGGATTGTTAGGTAAGAAAGTTGGTGAAATAGCCGAAATTAAAGTACCTAACGGAATTATGAAATTTGAAATTATAGAAATTTCAAGATAATTTTTGTTTAAAATATTTATAGATAAAAGCGTTGCATTTGCAACGCTTTTTTTATTTTTGATTGATAAGTATTACTATCAATTGTTTGATACGTCAACCTGAACTCGTTTCAGGTTCTCATTATGGTTTGCTGTTTGTTGTATAAGATTCACAAATGAATGTAGAATGACGAACTGATATTGATTTTTGAATCAAAAAAGAGATTAATAGTTTTACTAAAAAAAATAAAATTATGGCGAGTATTTTTACCAAAATAATCTTAGGAGAAATTCCTTCATATAAAATTGCAGAAGACGAAAATTTTATCGCTTTTTTAGATGTGAATCCGAATGCAAAAGGGCACACTTTGGTCGTTCCTAAAAGAGAAGAAAATAAGGTTTTTGATTTGTCGGAAGAAGAATATAGCGGGTTGATGTCTTTCTCTTATCGCGTAGCAAAAGCGATAGAAAAAACAATTCCTTGTAAACGTGTAGGAATGAGTGTAATCGGATTAGAAGTGCCGCATGTGCACGTGCATTTAATTCCGTTAAACACAATGGCTGATATTCAATTTATAGAAAAAGAAAAATTAACAAATGATGAGTTTGTTACCATAGCAAAAAATATTGCTAATAATTTTAGTTAATATTAAATTACAAAAATGGCACAAAGTGGGATTAGCTTGGGCTTTATGGATGTTTGTTATAATGACATTTGTTTGGCCTTATTTTGATGGTGAAAAAGTTACCTTAAAAGATATATTAATAGGTATTCCTTTTTGGTTAGTAGGAGGCTTAGTTTTTGGTTGGACTCAACGAAAAAACTTAAAAGAAAAGAAAGAAAACGAAATTTAATACCAGCAGTTATTATTTTAAACTTTATCTAACTGAATTTCGAAAGTAGTTCCTTTACTTATTTCAGACTTTAAAACATATATTTTTCCGTTATGGTAATCTTCAATAATACGTTTAGAGAGCGATAAGCCTAATCCCCAACCACGTTTTTTTGTGGTAAAACCGGGTTTAAATATTTGCTTGAATTGTGACTTTGTAATTCCTTTACCAGAATCGGTAACTACAATTTTAACAAACTTATTGGTTTCTTTAATATCCAGTGAAATGCTACCTTTTCCTTGCATAGCATCAATGGCATTTTTAATTAAATTTTCTATTACCCAACCATACAATTCAATATTTAACAATGCCGAAAGTGTTTCTTTATCCGAAGAAAAAGAAAAATTAATTTGTTTAGAGCTTCTAGATTTTAAGTAGTTAAAGGCTGCTTGTGTTTCTGAAACAATATTGTATTTCTTTAATTTAGGAAGAGAGCCAATTTTAGAAAACCGATTGGCAATGGTACTTAATCGGTCAACATCTTTTTCGATTTCAACAATATATTCTTCGTTTACATCTTCAGATCTTAAAATAGCAATCCAACCTAATAAAGAAGATAATGGTGTGCCAATTTGATGTGCCGTTTCCTTGGCCATACCTGTCCAAAGTTTATTTTGTTCGGCAACTTTACTCGATTTATACACCATATAAACAATGGTTAAAAAAAGACCAAGTATTAAAAGCAATGCTAACGGATAGTATTTAAGCTTGTATAATAAATCGGAATTTCGATAATAAAGATATTGTGTAATTCCGAAATACTCAATAATAATAGGCTCGTTCTGATCTTTCATGAGCGCTAACTGCTCTTGAAGATATTTAGGTTTTTTAGACTTAATAGGGTTTAAGTTTCTGTACAAATCAATAGTTCCATCTTTATTTACAAGAATTGTAGGAATATTCTCTATAGTTTCATAAACCTTGTTAATTAAGTTGGTGTTTTCGTTTAAATCTGGATTGGAGGCAAGTTCTTTAAAAGCGGCAGCAAATATTTCTATTTTTCCCCTTTCTTCTTCCTTAAATTTTTGAAAAAAAACATAAGTGTTCCATAAAATAAACGAAACGGTTAATATAGATACTAAAACAGTAAGACGTTTTATCCAATAAGTATTCTTAAAAAATGTCATTAGTCAAATATAAACTATTCTATACAATAACTTAATTTGTAAAACGGTAGTATATTTACATCTAAAAAGAATATATATGTTATCACTCGATCCTAAAGAATTACCTGTAGGTAAATTACATAGTTATTTATTAGGTGCTATAGCACCAAGACCTATTGCTTTTGCAAGTACTATTGATGAAGAAGGAAATCCGAATTTATCACCGTTTAGTTTTTTTAATGTTTTCGGAGCCAACCCACCAATGTTAATTTTCTCTCCGGCACGAAGTGTAAGAGGTAATAAAACAAAACATACGTTAGATAACGCTGAAGAAACCAAAGAAGTGGTTATTAATGTGGTGAATTATGATATTGTACAGCAAATGTCGTTAAGTAGTACGATGTACCCGAAAGGTGTAAATGAGTTTGAAAAAGCGGGGTTTACAATGTTACCATCTGATGAAGTAAAGCCTTTTAGAGTTGCAGAATCGCCAGTGCAATTTGAATGTAAAGTAACCGATATTATTTATACAGGAACCGAAGGAGGCGCAGGAAATTTAATTGTTTGTGAAGTGGTTAAATTACATATTAACGAAAATGTTTTAGCGGAAGACGGAAGTATAGATCAACATAAAATAGATTTAGTTGCTAGGGCAGGAGGAAGCTATTACTCTAGAGCAAGAGATGGTTTTTTTGAAATCCCAAAACCAATTTCAACTTTAGGAATTGGTGTAGATCAAATACCAAGCGAAATTAGAAATAGTACTGTTTTAACAGGTAATAATTTAGGGATGTTAGGTAATGTAGAACAGCTACCAAATGAGGAAGCTGTTAATAACTTTGCGAAAGAACACCCAAAATATGTTTCGCTTTCAACTGAAAAAAAACATACATTTGCACAAGAATACTTAAAGAGTAATGATGTAGAAAGTGCTTGGAAAGTGCTTTTAATTAAATAGATAAGAATATGGAAGTTATAGGGAAGATTAAATTAATTAACGAAACACAAACATTTGGAGCTAGCGGATTTAGAAAACGTGAATTAGTTGTAACTACAGATGAGCAATATCCACAAATGATTATGATTGAATTTGTGCAGGATAAATGTGATGTTTTAAATAGTTATGCCGTTGGTCAAGATGTAAAAGTATCTATTAATTTAAGAGGTAGAGAGTGGATTAACCCAGAAGGAGTAGCGAAGTACTTTAACTCTATTCAAGGATGGAGAATTGAGAATTTAGCGCAAGCTTCTGCTCAAAATACACCTCCTGTAGATCAGTTTCAGCCAGCACCAGATTTATCTGCTAACGAACCAGACGATTTACCTTTTTAGTATAAAAAGGATTATACATATAAAAAAGAGAGCCACAGGCTCTCTTTTTTCATTTTACGGAAGTCTACACCTTTAAATGCGGATATCCCTTTTGTTACGCAGTTAAGTTAAGATACATTTGTAGTATCATTTATTAGCTAGAGACTATAGATGTATTTAAGGGAAAAAAGCCTTCTGATATTGTTATCAGAAGGCTTTTATTATGTTGTATTGTATCGTTTTTATTTTTCCTTTTTAGGCATTGGTCCTCTTAAGTGAATTACTAATCCGTTTAAGAAATTTCTAAGAATTTGATCGCCACATTCCATATATTTAGGATGCTCTTCATTTCTAAAAAAAGCACCTAACTCACTTTTAGAAACTTTAAAGTCAACCAAAGCACAGATTTCAATAATATCAGTATCACGAAATTTGTGAGCTACTCTTAATTTTTTAAAAATATCGTTGTTCGTTAATCCCATAGTAATAATATATTTTTTGTTTTAATTAACCATTTTAAAAATGGCCCAAGCGTAAATAGCAAAACGTAAAAAACGAAATAAGCCAAAAAGCACTACGTTTTTAAACGGATATTTAATCATACCAGCTGTTAAACAGCTAATTGCAAAAGGTAATGGTAATAGGGCACCAACTAAAATTAAAAAACCACCCCATTTACTGGTGTTTTTAAGGTTATTAGCCATTTTAACTTCTAAATAAAGTTTTACAGAAGCAATTTTTAAGGAAGCTCTACCTAAAAAATAAGCAGTTAATCCACCAAAATAAGATAATGTTGCTAATAGCGATAAGTTTAAAACAGGATTTACTGTTTTTTTAGACCAAGCTATAAAAATCTCTGGCGGTATTAAACCTAATATGGTTTCAGAAATGAAAAAGGTAGTTAATACACCAAGTCTAGAAAAAGTTTCGGTAACCGTTTGTAAACCATCATTAATATTATAAATATATTTATTAAATAAAAATATACCAACAACAGCACCCACTATTGGCCAAAAAGCTTTTTTTAAACTTTCCCAAATAAACATGTAAAAACCGGTACGTTGATAGTAGTTGTGTAACCGCTTAACGTGTGGCTTTACATTCTTTTTATTTCTTCTTTTCTTAACTTTCATTTCCTTATTTCTCTAACCCTCTTTTAGAGAATGCAAAAATACAAGGTAATTAGAAATAAATCAAAGAAATATCGTTAATTATAAGTTAGCGGTTGCCGCTTCAGCACAGCGTTCTCCATCCATTGCTGCAGATATAATTCCACCTGCATAACCACCACCTTCTCCACAAGGAAACAAACCTTCAATTTGTGGGTGTTCTAAACTTTCTTTTCTAGGGATATTAACTGGTGATGAGGTACGAGATTCTACTCCAATAATATTTGCTTCGGCAGTATAATAACCATGCATTTTCTTACCAAAAGCATCAAAACCTTTACGCAATCTACTACCAATAAACTTTGGTAATAAAGAATGCATTGGTGCTGACTTTAAACCTGGCTGATAAGAAGTTTCATTTAAACTAGACGATAAATTACCTTCTACAAAATCAGTTAAACGTTGGGCAGGAGCAACCTGACTTTTTCCACCAGCGTTAAAAGCTAATTTTTCTAAATCTTTCTGATATTCTAAACCTTTAAGAGCTCCGAATTTTTCATATTTGTATAAGTCTTTGTCGATATTAATCTCAACAACAATACCTGAATTGGCAAACTTGTTATTTCTACGCGAAGGCGACATTCCGTTTACAACCACTTCTCCGTTTGCTGTTGCAGCTGGGACAATAAATCCGCCCGGACACATACAAAACGAATATACACCTCTGTTATTTGCTTGATGTACTAAACTGTATGATGCCGCAGGTAATAACTCATCTCTTTGTGTGCAACTATATTGAATCTGATCTATAATTTCTTGTGGATGTTCTACACGAACTCCCATTGCAAATGATTTTGCTTTTAATAAAATATCTTTTCTGTCAAGCAATTCGTAAATATCTCTTGCCGAATGTCCAGTTGCTAGAATCACTGAATTCACAGTCATTTCATTTCCGTTTTGCAATTGTATAGCTTGTAGTTTGCTGTTTTTAATAACAAAATCGGTAACGCGGGTATCAAAATGAACTTCACCACCATATTTTATAATATTCTCACGAATATTCTGAATAATTTTTGGCAATTTGTTAGTACCGATATGCGGATGCGCATCAATTAAAATATCTCCAGCAGCACCATGGTGAACCAAGTTTTCGAATATTTTACGAACATCACCACGTTTTAAACTACGGGTATATAATTTTCCGTCAGAATACGTTCCGGCACCACCTTCACCAAAACAGTAATTAGAATCTTCATTTACAAAATGCTCTTGATTAATAGCACGTAAATCTCTACGGCGATCTTGTACATTTTTACCACGTTCTAAAACAATTGGCTTGTAACCAAGTTCTATACAACGAAGTGCGGCATACATTCCTGCAGGCCCGAAACCAATAATATGAACTTCTTTTGCGTTAGATACGTCTTGATAATCAAAAACATAATCAGGAGTATCAGGTAAAGGTTCGTTAATATAAACCGCTACTTTATAATTAAAAACTACGTCTTTTTTACGCGCATCGATAGATTTACGTAATACTTTTACCGTGGTTATGTTAGTAATAGCGATGTTTAATTTTCTAGAAGCTTTCTTTTTTAAGATGTCTTCTTTCTTTTCTTCTATTAAATTAACGCGTAGTTGAAGTTCTTTTACCATGTTGCAAAATTATGCAAAATTGAATTGATACGTTTTTATTTCTGCAAGAATTATAAAAAAGGAAATCAAAGCAGTTTTTTTATCGGTTATTCTGTTATTAACTATGCTATCTTTGCAACTGTAATTAACTTAATTACGATAGTTTTTATTACCGTCAGTTCAAGTGATTTTATAAAGTGATAACGGTATGAAATGGTATCGAGAACTAGCTTGTTAAGTATGATTCTTGTTCTCGATAAAAATTTCACTCATTTCAATCGTGAAATTCGCTCAAATTGACAGCCATTATTAAATTTTACAATTAGATATATGATTTGGTTACCAGAAGAAATAGTATTTCCGCCTTACGAATTCGCAAATGAAGATGGTGTTTTGGCATTTGGTGGAGATTTATCTGCCAAGCGGTTAATACATGCGTATAAAAGCGGAATTTTCCCATGGTTTAATGAAGGTGAGCCAATTGTTTGGTATTCGCCACCAGAGCGCATGGTTTTATTTCCGCAAGAAGTAAAAGTTTCTAAGTCGATGCGCCAAGTATTGCGAAAAGGAGGTTTTTTAATTACTGAAAACAAAGCGTTTAAAGACGTTATTTTTAATTGTCGCCATATTGATAGAAATAATCAGTTAGGAACTTGGATTACCGACGATATGGAAGATGCTTATATTAATTTGCACGAAAAAGGAATCGCAAAATCTATTGAAGTTTGGATGGATGATAAACTCGTAGCTGGTTTATACGGAGTTGATACCGGAAACGGTGTTTTTTGTGGCGAAAGTATGTTTAGCAAAGCAAGTAATATGAGTAAAGTAGCTTTTATTCACTTAGCCAAAAATGGCGGATACAAACTCATAGATTGTCAAGTACATAACGAACATCTAGAAAGTTTAGGCGCTCGAGAAATTGATAGAAATGATTTTTTGAGGATGTTGTAGGTGGATAATTATTTAATGAAATGTGTGATTTTCCATTTATTTTTAATTTTTTTAACAAAATAAATTAAAATAGGATGACCATGACCACCATTATCAACTTTATGATACAAAAAACATCCAATTTTCATTGATTCATCAAATGCGACTTTTGAAAGTGTTATATCAGCTTGGTAACATATACTGTCGATATTCTTTTCAAAATAATCTATATTTAGTAACGTAGTTGTTTTACTTGATGTTAATATTTCAAAACGCCCAGTATTATTTAGTTTTTCAAGTTGTATTGGTTCTGAATGCTTATTTATTTTATATAATTTCTTAATAAGTTTTGATTCATATTCCTTAAATAGTTTTCCATAATTACTCATTTTATAATTTATTTTGTTTGTAGTTAAATTATAATTAGGTAACATAAATAAAGCTTTAGTCATTGTTAAGCAGTCGTTTACTCCAACGATTAACTTTCTGTTATCAATAGGTCTTTTTTTTGGAAAAATATAATCGTCATGCAAACTATCTTGAGCTATAGAATCAAGTTTATAAAGAAAATTAAAAGGAACATGTAAATTACCTGTACCATATAGCTCTAAAAAAACATGGTTATAAACCTTATACTGTTCGTCATTATTCTTTTTTGAACAAGAAAGAATGCTAATTATTGTGATTAGAAATATTATTTTAATTTTCATTTATTGAATTTAGTTGATAAGATTATCTGATTAATGAACTCTATATAAAATCAGCGCTCGTCATTCTGAATTTATTTCAAAATATCATCCAAAATTACGTTGTTGTGATGCGAACCTGAAACAAGTTCAGGTTGACGTATTTGTATAAAATAAACCTCGTAATTTTAATTACGAGGTTTAGAAAAAGATATTTAAGTCAATTTAAAAACAGCTATTAATTGAACTTTAAAGTATCATCTTTAACCGATTTTACACGTAATGTAAAATAATCATAAATCCAATTTTGGTATAATTTCCACGGAAATTTACTTCCTTGTTTTGGTAAATTTGCTGTAGAACGATGAATGTAACCCGAGTTTAAATTAATAAGCGGTACGGTTTCCATATTCATATCACTAACTTTGGGTACCACAACTTTATGTCCTTTTTTATCCATTAAATTAATAAGTCGGCTTGCATATTCGCTTGTTAAATCGCTTTTTAATGTCCAAGAAGCATTGGTGTAACCGGCAAAAAATATAAAGTTAGGCAGATCATTTAACATCAAACCCTTGTACGTTAATTTATCCGAAGGATTAAAAGGAACATTATCAATACTAATTTTAGCATCACCAAAAGCAACTATTTGCAAACCTGTAGCGGTAATAATAATATCAGCTTCAAGTTCTTTTCCTGATTTTAAACGCAATCCGTTTTCGGTAAAACAATCAATATGATCGGTTTCAACAGATGCTTTTTTCTCTCTTATGGCTTTAAATAAATCGCCATCAGGTGCCACGCAAAAACGTTGATCCCACGGATTGTAGTTTGGTGTAAAATGTGGCTCGACAGGAAAATCTTTTAGCTGCTTTTTTGCCCCTTTAATGATAAAGTTTCTCATAAAATTCGGAAACTTTTTAGAGGTGTTGTAAAAAGCAATCGAAAAAAGAATGTTTTTAAAACGAATTACTTTATGTGCCGTTTTTTTAGGCAGTGCTTTTTTTAGAAAACCAGCAACTTTGTCTTTATTAGGTAGCGCACCAATATAGGTTGGCGAGCGTTGTACCATGGTAACGTGCGCTGTTTTTTTAGCCATTTCTGGCACTAAAGTTACAGCAGTTGCTCCACTGCCAATAACAATTGCTTTTTTGTTGGTATACTCTAAATTTTCGGGCCATTGCTGCGGATGAATAATCGTTCCTTTAAAATTGGCAACTCCATCAAATTTTGGTGTGTAGCCATTTTTATAACTGTAATAACCACTGCAAGAAAATAAAAACTTAGCAGTATATTGCTGTTTTTCTTTTGTTTTTTGATGCTCTGTAGTCACTGTCCAAAGAGCAGATTTTGTTTCAAAATTAACCGATGTAACTTTTTCGTTATAGCTAATTTTATCACGTACTTTATACTCGTCAGCAGCTTCGTTTAAATAAGATAAAATAGAGGGAGCATCGGCAAATGATTTAGAGGCATCCCATGTTTTAAAAGAATATCCGAAGGTATACATATCCGAATCTGAACGAATTCCGGGGTATTTAAATAACGACCAAGTTCCACCCAATTCTTCACGCATTTCTAAAATGCGATAACTTTTATTCGCATTTTTTCTTGATAAATGACAAGCAGCTCCAATACCTGATAATCCGGCTCCAACGATTAATACATCGGTATAATTTTGATTCATAATTATTTTTTTAACACCGTGAATTCGATACTAGAATCTGAAAAAACTGAATGTGTTTGTGTTTTAAAATCTTTTTCATCTGCCTTATAGATGTTATCTACATAAGTTTGCGGATTTAAATCAATTAAAGGAAACCAGGTGCTTTGTACTTGAATTTGTAATTTATGTCCTTTTTTAAAGGTGTGAAATACGTCTTGTAATTTAATATTTACGTCCGTTTTTTTGTTTGGTGTAAACGGTTCTGGATTCGAAAAACTATTTCTAAAACGACCACGTAAAACCTCGCTACGAACCATCATGTGGTAATTACTTAGTTTTAAATGCGATTGCATTTCTTTGTTGTCGTTTTTTAAATCTGCAGGATGTACATCAATAACTTTAACAATCCAATCGGCAGCAGAACCTGTTGTTGCTACTTTTAATTTGGCTAAAATATCACCAGCTAATGTAAAATCATCAGTTAAAACATCCGTTTCATACACCAATACATCAGGTCTACGAGCAGCAAAACGCTGATCGTCCGTCATGTATTTTCTTGGTGTGAATACGGTTTTAATATCTTCAGAATAGGGAACAGGTCTTTTAATATCACTGATGAAGTCAATTTTAGAATTGTCTTTTTTTGATGCTGTTAATTTTTGATTTTGTGATAAGAAAAACGATTGTTTTTGCGCTTTTTTTGGAGGCCAAACATCGTATGATTTCCATTCTTTTTTACCGCTATCAAAAACGTATGCTTCAGGTAATCCGCTATTTTTAGAACCGTCACCTTTTAAGAAATGATTAAAGAATTTAGTTTCGATATTCTTTTGAAACTTTAAAGAAATTGAATCTCCAAAATAATAGTTTCCAACTTTGTTGGCTACTTTATTTCGTGCCCATCCGCCGTGATCCCAAGGACCAAAAACTAACGTATTGTAATTGTTAGGTTGATTTTTTTCTATGTTTTTATAAGTTTCTAAAGGTCCGTATAAATCTTCAGCATCAAATTCACCACCAACAATCATTGTTGCTACGGTAGATGGAACTTTGTCTAAATGTTGAATAATTCCTTTACTTTGCCAAGTGTCATCATAATTTGGATGCTCAACTATTTCTTTCCAGAAAAAATCATCAATACGATCTTTGTTTTCCGTTTTAGCAACATCTAATTTATCATATTGAAAATATTCGTTTAAGTTTTTTAAAGATCCTTTATCTAAGAAAAACTGATATTGATCTTGTGTGTCCATTTTAGGAAAAGAATACCAAGCAGAATCCGTTGGTTGATCTTTGTAGGTTCCGAATAACGAAACAGCTCTGAAATAACTCAATAAAAATGCACCGTTGTGGTGAAAATCATCAAAAAAGAAATCGCCAATACAAGCTTGTGGTGAGGCAGCTTTTAAAGCTGGATGTGCATCAATTGTAGAAACAGTAGCATAATGCCCTGGGTATGAAATTCCCCACGTACCAACTTTACCGTTGTTGTTAGGAACGTTTTTTACTAGCCAATCAATGGTGTCATAGGTATCGGTAGTTTCATCACTCTGTTTAGGTGTTTTATTTGGTATATAAGCACGCATATTGTCATATACACCTTCACTCATCCAACGACCACGAACATCTTGGTATACCACAATGTTTCCTTCTTTCATTAAAATACTATTCGGACCAATTTTAGTTTTAAATTTACCGTCTCCATAAGGTCTAGAACTGTAAGGCGTTCTTTGCATTAAAATAGGGTAAGTTTTACTAGTATCTTTTGGAGCGTAAATTGTAGTGTGTAATTTAACACCATCACGCATTGCAATAGTTACTTCTTTTTTTGTGAAATTATCCTTAACATAAGTGTCTTTAGGAGTTTGAGCAGTTGTTTGTTTTAAATCTTTTTTAGTGCAGTTTACTATAAAAAGTAGTAAAAAAGCAAGTTTTAAAAAGTGTTTCATACGGTTTTGTTGATTAATAACGAATTATAAAAATAGCAATTCTTTTTTAAGGAATAAAAAAAACACCAGTAATATATATTACTGATGTTTTAATCAAATTCGGGGGTAATACCTACTATTTATTAGGATTTAAAATAGTATTAATTCTAGCGGCAGCATCTTGTAAATGGTAACGTGTAATTGTGTTACGAGCATTAGGAATACTTCTTTTAATATCTTTTTGGATCCTTTTTAATTCACCTCTAACAACTGCTTTAATATCAGACTGACTAATATTTACAGCGGTTTGTTTAAAATATCCACCGTTTCTTCTTACACCATTTTGATTTTTAGCTTTGTTTAATAAAAAGTCTAAACGATCTAAATGAGCTCTTTGTAAATTTCTTCTGTAGCCATCAATTTTTTTGTTACTGTATAATTCAGACCAAACACCTTTTCTAAGATCACTCATCATATTTACAATACTATAAGCTTTGTTACCGTTTAAAATTTCATTTTCAATTAAACGAGTTAAACGACCTGTTTTTAATATTTTATTTAAAGTACGAACTTGTAAACTTCTAATATTTTCTACAGAACCAGAATATTGTGTTTTAGAAATAATGTTTTGATCGATTAACCAAGTAGGCGTTTTAAACAATTCGTTATTTACAAAAGCTAACGCTCTTTTTTGATGTTCTTTTGGTGTATGTGTATATACAGCGCCTTCTTGATCGGCAGTTTTAAAGTTTTCGTAGACTCCACCAATATTAGAACTTACATGTCCCATATATCTATTAAACTGACCTACTAATTGACCATACATAGTTTTTAATTCCTGATAGTCTTCACCGTTTTCGGTCGTCCATTCTTCTAACCTAGGTAAAATACGCTGTAAGTTTTTAATACCGTAAGCACTTGCTTTCATAGCATCATCTCCTAAATCTTCAGTTTGTGAACTAGGATCAATCGTATTCCTTACTTGTTGATGTCCGAATCTATAAATAGGGTCTCCTTTTTTGTCGGTAATCCATTTGTTTAAGATTTCTTTTTCATCTTCAGCCGACATATTTAAAATAGGACGGTAGCCCCAGTTCATAGCATATTTATCATACGGCCCGATGTTTGGCATTAAAGCAACACCTTTATCTTCTGGTTGCGCTACGTAGTTAAAACGCGCATAATCCATAATAGACGGAGCTGTACTGAATTTTTTAGTAAAACTAGCAGAACGTAATGAGTCTACAGCGTAAGCAGCAGAACTACCCATATTGTGAGGTAAACCTAAGGTATGACCAACTTCGTGAGAAGATACAAAACGTATTAAACGCCCCATAATTTCATCTTTAAATTGATTTTTTCTAGCCTCAGGATTGATAGCAGCAGTTTGAATAAAGTACCAGTTATGTAACAAAGTCATTACATTATGATACCAGTTGATATCAGATTCTAAAATTTCTCCCGAACGAGGATCACTAACGTGAGGTCCGTTTGCATTCGGAATTGGAGACGCTAAATAACGAACAACAGAATAACGAACATCTTCAGGACTCCAATCTGGATCTTCCTCTTTCGTAGGTGCATCTTTAGCGATAATAGCATTTTTAAAACCTGCAGCTTCAAAGGCAACTTGCCAATCTTCAATTCCTTCTTTTATGTATTTACTCCATTTTTTAGGCGTAGCTCTATCTATATAATAAACAATTTGTTTTTTAGGCTCTACTAATTCCCCTCTTTTAAACTTCGCTACATCTTCGTCTTTAACTTCTAGTCTCCATCTGTCTAAAAAGGTAACAGATTTACTTTTTTGAACATCTAAACCGTAATCTGTTTGTGAGCTTGTAAACCAACCAACTCGTTCATCAAAATAACGACGCTTCATTGGTACTTTAGGGAGTAAAATCATAGAGTTACTTAATTCTAAAGAAACTGCACCAACACTTGAGTTTGATGGCGCTTTACCCGCAACATATGTTTTTACATGGCGAACTTCAATATTTTTAGGGTAACTACTCATTCGTTCTATGTACGAACGATTTTTATCCATTTTAGAAATTTTGTAAGCTTTTCTTCTAAATTGAGGGAAACCGATTGCTTTTACATCCGTGGCAAATAAAGGAGTTGCATCAATAACAGTAGCAGTAGAATCTTTACTAAAAGCTTTTATAGGAAAAGCATATAGGATAGGTTCGAAGTTAGAGTTTGTAACTGCTTCGTGAATTGGTAAGATAGAATCGGCAACAACATTATGAGAAACAACACGTAACAATATTTTTTTTTGCTTCTTCTCCCAACGTAAAACTTGTGTGTTTTGTTTACCTCCACCAAAACCAATTCCGCTTGCGGTTTTAGCAATTCTGGTGACCATTAACATTTCTCTATTTAAAAGAGAATCCGGAATTTCAAATAAGTAATTATTATCTTTTGAGTGTACTTTAAATAAACCTTCGTCGGTTTTATATTTTTTAGTAACCACTTTACCGTAAGGTTTTATGGCATTTTTATCTGGTTTACTCTTTGGTTTTGCTGTTGAAGTTTTTTTGTCATTTTTCTTCTTCTTTTTCTTTCTTTGAGCTTCTGAATTTACAGAAAAACCTACGAAAAAGATTACAATCAATATTTTTGAAAGTAGTTTTTGTGTCATTATATTTTTTATTGAATTATGAAATCCGAAATTAATTAAATCAAATTGGTGTTATTCTTAATTAAATGTTAAAGAATGTGTATTTATTTTAGTGTAAATAATAAAAAGATGAAAAAAGTAAAAAATTATTACTTGTTTAAAAGTGAGACTTTTATTGCTAAAAACCTTGTACCTTTGCAGTGGCATGAGAATAAGACGAGTTTCAGATTGGTTACCTACTACAAATAAGGAGGTTA
>CAXHZZ010000045.1:0-18917 GCA_964021635.1 uncultured Tenacibaculum sp. | reverse complement strand
TTTAATTATGAATCATTACGAAACTGTTTTCATTTTGAATCCCGTTTTATCTGAAACTCAGATAAAGGAGACAGTAAAGAAGTTTGAGGACTACTTACTATCTAAAGGTGCAGAAATGATTTCTAAAGAAGATTGGGGCTTAAAAAAATTAGCTTACCCAATTGAAAAGAAAAAAAGTGGATTTTACCACTTATTAGACTACAAAGTAGCTGGAGATGCTATTACTCCTTTTGAATTAGAATTCAGAAGAGATGATAGTGTTATGCGTTATTTAACTGTAAGGTTAGATAAGCATGCTGAAGCGTGGGCTGAAAAAAGAAGAGAACGTGTTAAATCTGCAAAAAAGTAAGAAATGGCGTCAACTACAATAGAACAACAATCAAAAGGAAACAAGCAAGGTGAAGTACGTTACTTAACTCCGCTTGATATTGAAACAAAAAAAGAGGCTAAGTACTGTCGTTTTAAAAAGAACGACATCAAGTACATCGATTATAAAGATGCAGACTTCTTAATGTATTTAGTAAACGAACAAGGTAAAATTTTACCAAGACGTTTAACAGGAACATCATTAAAATATCAACGTAAAGTTGCACAGGCTATTAAAAGAGCTCGTCATTTAGCTTTAATGCCATACGTTGGTGATTTATTAAAATAATAAAGAAGTAGAGACATGGAATTGATATTAAAACAAGACGTGGAAAACTTAGGTTTTAAAGACGATGTTGTAACTGTAAAGAATGGTTATGGTCGTAACAGCCTAATTCCTAAAGGATACGCAATATTAGCTACTTCTTCAGCTAAAAAAGTATTAGCTGAAAACTTAAAGCAGCGTGCTTTTAAAGAAGCTAAATTAGTAGAAGACGCTAGTAAAATAGCTGAAACTGTTAAAGGATACGAATTAAAAATTACTTCTAAAGTAGGTTCTGGTGATAAGTTATTTGGTTCAGTAAACAACATTAATGTTGCTGAAGCTTTAGCTAAAGCTGGTACTGTAATTGATAAGAAATATATCAAAGTTACTGGAGGTAGTGTAAAAAGATTAGGTAAATACAATGCTGCTGTACGCTTACACAGATCTGTAGTTGCTGATATCGTATTTGAAGTTGTTGCTGAATAGTAACACTTTAAAACAATTATAATAAAAGCAATCTCATTTGAGATTGCTTTTTTTTATTCTTAATATTTAAATATTGTTTTAAAAAGGAGGTTTTGCCTACTTGTTTTGCTATAAAAATACTCATATTTGTACTTATTACGCTAGGATATTTTTTTAACAAAAATGTAAAATATAATCTTTTTGAAGGGGTGATTATATTTTAAATGAGCTCTGATCTATTAAGATCAGAGTTTTTTATAGTTTAATTTCTTCTTGATTTCTTAGAATATCATCGATAGTTTCTCTTTTTCTAATAACATAGTCTTTACCTTTATAAACCATAACTTCAGCAGGCTTAAACCTAGAGTTATAATTAGATGCCATTGAGTAACAATAAGCACCAGCATTATGAAAACATAAAATATCATCTTCTGATATTTCATTAATACGCCTGTTAGATCCAAAAGTATCAGTTTCACATATATAACCAACAATACTATAAAAACGTTCTCTACCTTTAGGGTTAGAAAGGTTTTCTATATGGTGATATGCATTGTAAAGCATTGGACGGATTAAATGATTCATTCCACTGTCAATACCAGCAAATACAGTAGAAGTTGTTTGTTTTATAACATTAACTTTTGCTAAAAAATATCCAGACTCACTTACTAAATATTTTCCAGGCTCAAACATTAAAGCAATATTTTTGCCATATTCTTTGCAAAATTCATTAAACCTAATAGATAATTTCTCTCCTAACTCAACAATATCAGTTGAAATATCATCTTTCTTATATGGAACTTTAAATCCACTACCAAAATCAATAAAATCGATGTTTTTGAATTGTTTGGCTACGTCAAATAAAATTTCTGTTGCGCGTAAAAAAGTATCAATATCTAAAATATCAGATCCCGTGTGCATGTGAATACCGTTAATACGCATTCCGGTATTTTCAACTACTCTTTTTATATGAGGAACTTGGTGAATTGATATTCCGAATTTAGAATCAATATGTCCTACAGAAATATTGCTATTCCCTCCAGCCATAATGTGTGGATTTATTCGAATACACACTGGTACTTTAGGGTGTTTTTGTCCAAATAACTCTAGTATTGATAAATTATCAATATTAATTTGAACGCCCAATTTCGCAACTTCTTCAATTTCTTGTAGTGAAACTCCGTTTGGTGTATAAATTATATCCTTAGGTTTAAAACCAGCATGTAGCCCTAATTTTACTTCTTGAATAGAGACAGTATCTAACCCACTTTTTAAGGTGTTAAAAATCTTTAAGATATTTATGTTAGATAATGCTTTAACAGCATAATTTATCTTTAGATTTTTAACTTTAGAAAAAGCACTTGTAATGGTTTTGTATTGATGTATTATTTTTTCGGTGTCATATACGTAAAGTGGTGATCCGTGCTTATTTGCTAAATTTATTAATTCTTCTCTATTCATTTTGTATATTATTATAAAGTGTCAAATTTATACAAGCAATGCTTTTTGGCAAATTATTTACAAGAAATACACAAATCTAGTTTTTTTGTAAAAAAAAAGGGTTTTATCAGTGGCTAAAAAGGTGGTTTCCTAAAAAGAAGTACTCAGAAAGATTACATATTTGTAGTGAAATAAAAATAAGGGGATTTATTTCAAATTGAATGATATTTTCTTTAAGGGGTGATAATATCATTGTAATAAAGCTCTAGTGTTATGCACTAGAGCTTTTGATTTTTATAAAAAAATAAGTAATTTATTGTTTTTAAGTGTTTTAATTTTAATTAAAGGTGTTTTTCCTTTTAATTATAAACTAAAAAATGTCATTTTTGTAATGAAATAAAAAATTAAGGGGTTTTATTTCAATCTTTATGATATTTTCTGTAGGGGTAGATAATATCATAAAAAAAACTCTAGCGAATGCTAGAGTTTTTTGTTTAAGTTAAGTTTATTTAAATTTAATAGCTACTTTTTTAGCAATTCCAATAATTACTTCGGTAGCTTTTAAAATACTTTCTACAGGTACATATTCGTAACGTCCGTGAAAGTTGTGCCCCCCTGCAAAAATATTCGGACAAGGTAAACCTTTGTACGATAATTGAGAACCATCGGTACCACCACGAATTGGTTTAATTAACGGTGTAATTCCGATATCATTCATCACCTCTTCAGCAATATCAACAATATGCATAACCGGAGTTACTTTTTCCTTCATATTGTAGTATTGATCTTTAATCTCAATCTCAATTAAGTCTTTACCTAATTTAGTATTCATTACCGAAACTAAATCTAACATAGCTTGTTTACGGTTTTTAAACAATTGCATATCATGATCTCTAATAATATATTGCAAAACCGTTTGTTCAACTTTCCCTTCCATGTGGTGTAAGTGGAAAAAACCTTCATAACCAGTTGTTTTTTCAGGAACTTCATCGGTTGGCATTGCATTTATTAATTCGCTAGCAATAGTCATAGAGTTAATCATTTTTCCTTTTGCATAACCAGGGTGAACTATTTTACCGTTTACAGTAATTTTAGCACCAGCAGCATTAAAGTTTTCATATTCTAACTCACCAATCTGACTACCATCCATGGTGTAAGCCCATTTGGCACCAAACTTTTCAACATCAAACATGTGTGCACCTTTACCAACTTCTTCATCCGGAGGAAAACATACTCTTATTTTACCGTGTTTAATTTCTGGATGTTGAATTAAATATTCCATCGCAGAAACAATTTCGGTAACACCAGCTTTATCATCGGCGCCTAATAATGTTGTTCCGTCTGTAGTAATTATAGTTTGCCCTTTGTATTGTAATAAATCATCAAAATAATCAGGAGACAATACAATGTTTTGCGCTTTGTTTAAAAGAATGTCTTTTCCGTCGTAATTTTCATGTATTTGTGGTTTTACATTCGCACCCGTATAATCAGGACTTGTATCAATATGTGCCACAAAACCAATAGTTGGCACTTCGTAATCTAAATTACTAGGAAGCGTAGCCATTAGGTAACAGTTTTCGTCTAAATCAACGTCTTCCATTCCAATTTCTTTCAATTCTTTTTCAAGAACTCTTGCTAAATCCCATTGTTTTTCGGTACTCGGAAAAGCAGGGTTGTTTGGGTCACTTTCAGTATCAATAGTTACATATTTTATAAATCGATTAATGATATGTTGTTTGTTCATTGTTGTAATTTTTAGCATTTCAAAAGTAACTATTTCAGTTGTGTTTTGTTAATTAAATTTAGGGCTTTGCAAATTCGTTCATTTACTAATGAGTCTCCATAAATCTCGGTTTTAACATGTAAGAAGTTGTCATCGTTTATTTTAGTAAATGTGTTTAATATATGATATGAATAATTGCCTTTTTTGCCTTCAGCATAACTATAATATGAAGGTTTGTTAAGAATGTTTACATTGTTGGTTTTAATTTCTGATAAGCCCATTTTTTTATTGTCATCCGTAATTTTCTGTTTAAAAGTATTGTCTAAAAAAACAGTTTTATGTACTAATGTAACATCCATAAGTGTTGTTTTTGTTACGCTAATGGTTGTATCGGCAGCATAGATAGATGTTTTCGTGTCATCATAATATAAGTTTACTTTCCAGTTTTCTGGAAACTGTACACTAAACATATTTCTAACATCTTCACTTTTTTTAAGATTATCATAAGAATTGGATACTTTACAAGGAAACTCTTCTTTTAAATCGGGAAATGAATTACAAGAAACCATTAAAATTAAGACTAAAAAAGATACTATATTTTTCATTTTGTTCTATTTCTGATGTTTAAAATAAGCGATTAACAAATCTACTACATAACTGTAAGATTTTATTCCTTTTGATTGATTGTTTGCTTTTAAATAAGAATTATAACCTTTTTTAAAATAAGGTTCAATAGGATTTTCAAATTGTTTCCAATGTAAATAACTATCTCTATAATCTTTATAAATTCCGATATTTACGGTTTTTTTTATTTTTGATGCCAATTCTTTATTTCGCCTATAAATTTGACCAATACAGTAATTATACGCCATTCTGTATCCTGAATATTTAAAGTATAAATCGTCATTTTTAATAGCCGCTAAGAAACCAACAAAATTGGCATCATTTTCTGCAGCCCAACCAATTTGATGTGCCATTTCATGACAAGTTGTTGATGGATATCCAGTTTTTGGAATCATATCGTTTATTTGTGCTTCACCTGTAATCGGATTTATATAACCTGAGGTTCCGTTATAAGATTGAAATAAACTCACCAAAGAACTTTTTATAGACGGATTTTTATACGTTAACTGCGGATACATAAAAGCTAAGTTTTTATAGCCATTTGTAGCAAATTGATAAATTTCTTTTTGTGTGTAAGGAACAATAACTTTTATAGAATCATTATTGGTAATTTGTAAATGTATTTTATTTAATTCTAAAACAATTTGTTGCGTAGTTTCAACCAATTGCTCGGTTGTGTAAGTTGATTGTTGTAAGCCTAAATTTTTAGCCAAAGGCTCGCGAAAATAATTGAATCCCCAAAAGGCATAAAAACAAAAATAAATAACCGATAAAGTCGTTATAAATTGCAGAAGCAACGTAATACTATTTTTAAATCGGTTTTTAATTAATTGATAAATAGCTCTTAGTGTAAAAAACATTAACAGTAATCCCAAAGTATCTCCGAATGAAAAAGGAATCCATCCTAAAATAAAACGAAAAAAATTAGAAATATAAGGATATATTCCTGTGCTATAATATTGCTCTACCCATTGTGGTTTTTGGCTAAAAAAATGCACAAATAATATTTGAAAAGGTAAAGTTAAAGCTATGATAAGCTGTTTTTTATTGTACTGCATAACATCAAAAATAAGAAAGTTAGTACGTTATCAACAAGTTAATAACAGTTTTGTTTACAAAATTTGTGTATAAAGAAAGTTAAAGATAGCTCCTAGAAGTATCAGCTTAAAAAATTACATTTGCAGTTATGGAAAGAACCCAATCTCTTAGAGGAACTAAAACCGACAAGTCTAAAATTATTAGTCTTGAAAAAGGAAAATTACCACCACAAGCTTTAGAATTAGAAGAAGCTGTTTTAGGTGCCATGATGATTGATAAAAAAGGTATCGATGAGATAATTGATATTCTTAATCCTGATTCTTTTTATGATAAAAGACACCAGGAGATATATTCGGCTATCTATACACTTTTTCAAAATTCTGAACCGATTGATTTACTTTCAGTATCTAATCAGTTAAAGAAAAACGGAACACTAGATTTAGCAGGAGGTGATTTTTTCTTAATAGGTTTAACTCAAAAGGTAGCCTCTTCGGCGCATATTGAGTTTCACGCAAGAATTATATTAGAAAAATACATTCAGCGAAAATTAATTACAATTTCGTCTGAAATCATAGAAAGTGCCTACAATGAAACCGTAGATGTTTTTGATTTGTTAGATGATGCCGAGGGTAAACTATTTGAAGTAACACAAGGAAACCTTAAAAAAGGAGCCGAAAGAGCCGATTCTTTAGTGCAGCAATCTATTACCAAAATACAAGAAATTTCTGGTAAAGAAGGTATGAGTGGTTTGGCTACCGGATTTACCAAATTAGATGCTTTAACATCGGGTTGGCAACCATCCGATTTAATTATTATAGCAGCCCGTCCTGGTATGGGAAAAACAGCTTTCGTAATTTCGATGGCTAAAAATATGGCGATTGATTTTAACCACGCCGTAGCAGTATTTTCATTAGAAATGTCATCAGTACAGTTAATTACACGTATGATTTCTTCTGAAACTGGTTTAACGTCAGAAAAACTACGTAAAGGAAATCTTGAGCCACACGAATGGGAACAGTTAAATGTAAAGGTGAAAAGACTTTCTGATGCGCCTATTTTTATTGATGATACTCCGGCACTTTCAATTTTCGATTTACGTGCAAAAGCACGACGTTTAGTATCTCAACACGATGTGAAAATAATTGTAATTGATTATTTGCAATTAATGACCGCTGGTGGAGCAGGAGGAAACCGTGAACAAGAAATATCAACTATTTCACGTAACTTAAAAGCATTAGCAAAAGAATTAAGTATACCGGTTATTGCATTATCTCAGTTGTCTCGTGCAGTAGAAACGCGTGGAGGCTCTAAACGTCCGTTGTTATCAGATTTACGTGAATCTGGAGCAATTGAACAAGATGCTGATATTGTATCGTTTATTTTTAGACCAGAATATTACGGTATGACAGAGTGGGATGATGATGATCACTCGCCATGTGAAGGACAAGGAGAGTTTATTGTAGCAAAACACCGTAACGGGGGAATGGATAATATCCGTTTAAAATTTACAGGGCATTTAGCTTTATTCTCAGATTTAGAAGAGGGTATTAGTAGTGAATTTCAATCGAGTATGAACTCAGGTGCTGAATCTGGTTTTAATACAGATGTAGCTTCTAGTAATTTTGCGTCGCCAGAAGATGCCTTCGGACCTAGTGATGATGATGTTCCGTTTTAAAACTTAAACAATTCATAAATTATAATAAATACACAATTGCTACTTAGTAATTGTGTATTTTAGTTTTTAATTATGAAGAAAATAATATATCTACTCACTCTTATTCTTTTTTCTAACTCAATTTGGGCATCTTTTATTTATGTTCCGATGAGTAATGAGAATCAGAAAAATCATTTAAAAGCATACGGAATTGTGTATTACGCGTTGCAAAACGGGTTAAAAGCAAAATGGTTGTTAAATTACGATGGAGGTGCTTTTTTAATAGAAAACAACGAATCTGTGGAGAAAGAATGTAAAATAAGGGGAGTTTCATATCAGGTAATTTCAGATGCTAAATCAGCATTAATTTTAGAAGAAATTTCATCGCCTTCAAAAAATCAAGAAGCAGTAACTTTAGAAAAAGCCCCCAAAATAGCGGTGTATTCACCAAAAAGTAAAATGCCTTGGGATGATGCTGTAACGATGGTGTTAACCTACGCAGAAATTCCGTTTGATGTAATTTACGATGAGGAAGTATTAAATGATAAGTTACTATTGTACGAATGGTTGCATTTGCATCACGAAGATTTTACGGGTCAATATGGTCGTTTTTACGGAGCCTTTAGAACCGCGCCTTGGTATATTCAACAGAAAAAAGATGCCGAAGCATTGGCTAAAAAATTAGGCTACACTAAAGTATCAGAAGAAAAAAGAGCCGTGGCAAAAAAAATTAGAGACTACGTAGTTGGTGGCGGATTTATGTTTGCCATGTGCTCTGCAACTGATAGTTTTGATATTGCCTTGGCTGCGGATGGAGTAGATATTGCAGAAGGAATGTTTGATGGCGATGCTTCAGAACCAAATTATCAATCTAAAATAGATTTTAATAAAACCTTTGCTTTTAAAGATTTTGAGTTGATTCGTAATCCAACAACTTACGAGTTTTCGTCTATTGATATGACTCGTAAACGCAGAATAAAAAAAGAGGTTGATTATTTTACATTAGTGGAGTTTTCCGCAAAATGGGATCAAGTACCAACTATGTTAACTCAAAACCACACACAGTTGGTAAAAGCATTTATGGGACAAACAACTTCTTTTGATCGTAGTACAGTGAAATCTACCGTAATGATTTTAGGAGAAAACAAAACCAACGGAGAAGGTAAATATATTCACGGAACCAAAGGAAAAGGTATGTTTACTTTTTATGGAGGTCATGATCCAGAAGATTATCAGCATAGAGTAGGAGATCCGAAGACTGAGTTAGATTTACACCCAACATCACCAGGATATCGTTTAATTTTAAATAATGTGTTATTTCCTGCTGCAAAAAAGAAAAAGCAAAAAACTTAAAAAAAGTAATTGGCAATTGTTTTATAAACAGTTACTTTTGTTCAGACAAAACAAAACAACAATGCCAACAACACAACAGCTTCAAGATTTTACACAACAGGTTCGTAGAGATATTTTACGTATGGTACATGCAGTAAATTCAGGGCATCCAGGAGGTTCTTTAGGATGTGCAGAGTTTATAACTTGTTTATACCAAGAAATCATGGATTATTCTACTGATTTTAAAATGGACGGAAATAACGAAGATTTATTCTTTTTATCAAACGGACACATATCACCAGTTTACTACAGTGTTTTAGCCCATAGTGGTTTTTTTCCAGTATCAGAATTAGCAACGTTTAGAAAATTAGATTCTCGTTTGCAAGGTCATCCTACAACACACGAAAAATTGCCAGGTATCCGTATCGCATCAGGATCATTAGGGCAGGGTATGAGTGTTGCTATTGGTGCAGCTGAAGCAAAGAAGTTAAACGGAGATGATAAAATTGTATACACATTACATGGTGATGGTGAATTGCAAGAAGGTCAGAACTGGGAAGCAGCTATGTATGCCGCTGGTAAAAAAGTTGATAATATAATTTCGACTATTGATGTAAATGAAAAACAAATAGACGGAACTACTGATCAAGTACTCGCAATGGGAAGCTTAAGAGCAAAGTTTGAAGCTTTTGGTTGGGAAGTGTTAGAAGTTAGAGAAGGAAACAATGTAGAAGCTATTTTAAGTGGAATGGCAGATGCTAAGTCACTTACAGGTAAAGGAAAACCCGTATGTGTTTTATTGTATACAGAAATGGGTAATGGGGTAGATTTTATGATGCATACACATGCATGGCATGGTAAGGCACCAAATGATGAGCAATTAGCCTCTTCATTAGCTCAAAATCCAGAAACATTAGGAGATTATTAAATAATAAACTTAAAGTTTATATTATAAGCGTCATTGCGAGGAAGTATCACGAAGCAATCTTAAACGATAAGATAACTTCACTTCGTTCGTAATGACGTTTTTTTTATGCTTTTATTCACAAAAAAGCGTAAGTAATACCGTAAATTTACGTCAGTAATCATACCGAAATAATCAAGCTTAAATATGAAAATAGGAATTGTATGTTATCCTACATTTGGAGGAAGTGGCGTAGTGGCAACAGAGTTAGGAATGGCACTTGCAAATAAAGGTCACGAAGTACATTTTATAACGTATAATCAACCTGTTCGATTAGATTTTTTCTCTCACCGTTTGCATTTTCATGAAGTGGTTTTAGAAGAATATCCTTTATTTCAATATCAACCTTATGAATTAGCATTGTCTAGTAAAATGGTTGAGGTGGTACAGAAACATCAACTAGAAGTTTTACATGTACATTATGCAATTCCACACGCATATGCAGCTTATATGGCTAAGAAAATGTTAGAGGATAAAGGAATCAACATAAAAGTGGTAACCACATTACACGGTACCGATATAACATTAGTAGGTAGTCATCCAACTTATAAAACAGCAGTAGAGTTTAGTATTAATAAATCAGATGAAGTAACGACAGTATCCAATAGTTTAAAAGAAGATACTTTGCGTTTGTTTAATATAGATAAAGATATTAAAGTAGTTTATAATTTTATTGATGGCGAAAAATACAATAAAGCACATCAAGATGAATGTAAACGAATTGCAGTAGCCAATCCTGAAGAAAAAATAGTAACACACGTTAGTAATTTTCGTCCAGTGAAACGTACCAATGATGTAATTAAAATTTTTAATAAAATTCAAAAAGAAATACCCTCGAAATTATTAATGGTGGGAGATGGCCCTGAACGTTTAAAAGCTGAAAAATTAGCTAAAAAATTACAAATTGAACATAAAGTTTTGTTTATGGGTAATTCTAATGAAGTTGCTAAAATATTGTGTTATTCTGATGTTTTTTTATTACCATCAGAAACCGAAAGTTTTGGTTTAGCAGCATTAGAAGCTATGGCAGCAGGTACAGCAGTTATTTCAACTAATTGCGGAGGTTTGCCAGAGGTTAATATTCACGGTAAAACGGGGTATTTAAGTAGTTTAGGAGATGTTGATGACATGGCTAAAAACGCTATTAAAATATTAAAAGATGATACTGTTTTAAATAGGTTTAAGGAAAATGCTAAAGAGCATATTAAGTTGTTTTCTTTAGAGAAAATCCTACCTGTTTATGAGAAAATTTATAAAAATTGTTCGAATCAATAACAAAAAAAAAACAAGACATTGTCTTGCTTTTTTTTGTTTTAATTTTTAATTATTTCTTTTTTACAAAACCAGAAATAACAAGTATAGCTATACCTACAGCTAAAGAAATATAAGCTTTCTTATTGTCTTGAGAGTTAAATTCGGCAATACCAATATCTACTGTTGCCTCAGGTGCAATAACTTTGTATACACCGTATGCAGTTAATACTAATCCTGAAAGAATTAATAAAGTTTTTACAATCTTATCCATAATATTTTTGTTTTAAAGTTAGTTGATTAATTTTTTTTCTAATTAGAACTGGTATCTGATACCTAATGCAATATCTAAATCTAAATCATCATTATAATTATTATTTAAACCAAGCTCAGGTCTTATGTCTAGAGACATAATTAAAGGAATATCAAAATTATATTCAATACCTAGGTCACCAGCAATTAATGCAAAAAAACCATCATCACCAGGAGTATCATATGAACCAATACCAGCACCAGCACCTATAAACCAATTAAAATTACCATCTAATTTATTAACCCATTGGTATAAACCTACAAGCTTAAAGGCATCTACATTGTTAGAGTTTCTAAAGCCTAAATCAAATTCTAATCTATTATTTTCTTTTAAATAGTGTTGATAAGAAAGCTCTCCTCCAAACCCGTCATTATCACCAACTCTTACACCAATGGCGTTTTTAGAAATTTGTTGAGCACTAGCGTTTAACGCTAAGAAAAAGAAAGAACTTATAAGTACTATTTTTAAAATTTTCATTTATTTATGTCTTTATTATTGTTATAAGACAAAATTACAATATCATTATAAGCGAGCTTAGCTCATATGTTTTTGATGTTTGCTCATACCGAAAAGCACTAATTTTAATTTTTTAAAGATATTAATAAAAAAAAAAGTAACTTTATGCCAAAAATCTAATGACAACTATAAAAATTACTGCTTCTGATACAGCAGGAGCTGTTAAGCAGTTACAAGGAGTAATTGGCGGAACTATTACTGAAAGATGGGGGGAATATGTTTTAAGTGTTGATAATGAGTTTGCTAAAGGTAAAATTACTTTTCTGAATTTTGAATGGGGAGGAAATGTATTACAATATGATATTGTTTTCTTGGATGATATTACTATAGCTATAGACGCATCTGAATTTAACCCTATTCACTTTATATATACTACAGAAGGTTATACTTTTCATAGGTTTGAACTAGAAAATAAAAAAAGAAAATTAGAGCAATACCAATCAGTTATTCTTACAAGTAAAGATGGTGGATATAACTACAAGTATTTTGAAAAGAATGTGAAAATACAAATGCATTTAATTCAAATTAATAGAGTTATGTTTATTAGGAAACGATTAAATGACGCTTCTGTATTAAATAAAAAATTGTATGAAGTTTTTCATGATAAACAGCACGAAAATGTTTTTTCTTATTTTGGTACTTACAATTTAAAAATAGCAAACCTTATTAAGCAATATAATGCAATAAGGCAAAAAGGAATAATACGTATTTTAATAAAAGAAGGTATTGTTTATCAAATTTTATCAGAACATATGCAACAGCATAATAAAGATGTTAAAAGAGATAAAAAACCAAGTACGTCGTTAACAAAAAAGGAAATTAGTTTAGTAAGAAAAGTCGGTCAGAAAATACTTAAAAATGTAGCTGAAGACTATAATGTTGAAGATTTAGCAAATGAAATTGGGCTTCCACAAGCCAAGCTTCAAGAAGGATTTAAGTTACTTTTTTCAAGAACCGTTACAGAATATGTAAGGCATGTTCGTTTGGAAGAGGCTCGTGATTTAATTAACAATACTGATTATAATATTTCTCAAATAGTATATTCAATAGGATTTTCTAGTAGGAGTTATTTTTCAAAGATATTTAAAAGAAAATATGGAATTAGTCCAAGTGAGTTTTTAAAAAATAAACAAGAGAGTCAAATAAAAATAAGTTAAGAAGCTATTATCTGAATATTTAGTTTTGTGTCGTAAGGGTTGTCTATTAAGTAATCAATTTCTTCAATATCTGTTTTAGAGTCTAGCCACATGCGCTTAAAAATTTTAGGTATTTGTAGTGGCATAACTTCGTATATATTGTTAAAGGAATTTAATTCTTCTGAGCTTTTTGTGTTTATAACCGAACAAGTTATAAATCCATCGCTTGTTACATTGTATATGCCGGCTAAATAAAAAGGTTCTTGATTTTTTTTCTCTACTAAGTAATTTTTAATTGTGCTATCTATAACTTTATGGGTATAAAAACCTGTAACTATTAATAAACACCTTCTACTTAATAAGGCTTCTTTAAATAAAATATTTTTTTTAATCTCTAACTTATCTGTGTGCAGTGTATTTTTAATGTTCTGAAATTTGCTCCAGTTTTCAGTGTAGTTTTGAGGTAATAACCCCCAAATTCCTTGTGTAATTACACTCGGATTTTCTATAGTAATAAGACTAACTGTTTGTTCTTTAAGTCCATTTATTTTACGCTTTGGTTTGTATAAATACGGATATTCAAAAGATAATTTAGTAAAATCCTTTATTCGTTCTTTTGTTGCTATGTTAGAGAGTTTGTAATTCATTTCTATTCTATTTTTTATCTGAATTAAATATTAGTAAGTCTTATTTAATATATAGTATTGATGAAATTTAACTAAATGTTTTTTCAGTTCATATTCTACACCAACAAATGTAAATAGTTGTATAGAGTATTTTTAATTCAATAGAAACAGTTCTTAGCTCATTTCATTTTTTTTATTGTTTTTTTAAATGAGTTAACAATCAAATTAAATGAGTAAAGCGTTACTTAAGCTTATAGGTAATTTTGTAGTGCACAATAGTTGTGCTCATTATTATTAACTATAAAAACGAAAAAAATATGTTACGTTGGACAATCACATTTATTATTATAGCATTAATTGCAGGGTTTTTAGGATTTAGTGGTATTGCAGGTGCGGCAACAAGTTTTGCTAAAATTGCTTTCTTTATTTTTATAATCCTTTTTGTTATTTCTCTTATTACAGGAAGAAAAAAATTATAAAAAAACAAAATATTCAATATTAAAATAAGCATGATATTCATGTTTATTTTTTTGCTCTTTTTTAAGTGATTTTTTTATGAAATGAGCAAAGAATGGCTTTAAACGAGCAAAGTAAGATTGAATACTACCAATACCTTTGTAGTAGGAAAAGATAATAGTTGCAAAACGCTATTTAGAAAAGAAATAAGGTGTTAAAAAGTGCGCGCTAAGCAAAAAAGCATTTGTAATATAAAATATATTTAAAAATGAAAAATTTAATAATAGGTTTATTGTTAGTAGGAGTAATTACTACTGTAAACTCACAAACAGAAGTTGTTAAAACAACGAAAGTAGAAAAATCTCAAAAAGTAGATAAAAACGGTGTTAAATACGATACTAAAGTAAAGGTTGTTACTGAAAAATCGCAAAAAGCTAAGTTTGATCCGAATCAGAAAAATAAATTAAACCAAAAGATTGTAGATAGTCCAATTACGGTATCTAAAACAATAATGGTTGATAATGATAAAGACCCGTTTTACGACACAAAAACTAAAGTTATATACTTTAAATATAAAGATGTTAAATATGATTTCTTAATCAATCAAAATGATTTATTAATTACTTATAAGTTAGATGATAAGAATATTACATCAGCAAAAGCATTGAAATCTATAAATAATAATTTTTATATTGTAGAAGGTAATGATTTTAATGGAGTAGGGTATTTTAATAATCATGGCGATTTTATTATTGAATATAAAAACAAAAAGTCAGATAAATTAGAGTATGCAATTTTTGAGACATTTAAAATGTAATAACAAACACCTAGTCTATTATAAACCAGGTTTTATTAAAAACAACGAGGTCTCCCTGTATTGAGTAATCAATACGTAAATCTCGAAAAGGATGAGTTTTCTCATCCTTTTTTTTGTTTAAAATTAAGACATAATGAAATGAGCTAGGATAGCTATTAAATGAGCAAATAAGCGATAGATAAAGAGTCTATTTTTGTAAGAGCAAATAATATTAATCAAAAAAAATAAAACAATATGAGTTATTTAAATATGCAGAATGAAAGTGTTTTACCAGTAGCAAAAGAGTTAAATCAATTATTAGCAGATTATCATATATATTATCAAAAATTAAGAAATTTTCATTGGAATATAGTCGGAAAGAATTTCTTTGAACTTCATAATAAATTCGAAGAAATGTATGGTGATGCAAGGGTTAAAATAGATGAAGTTGCAGAACGTATTTTAACATTACAATATCATCCTATAAGTAGGTATAGTAGGTATTTAAAAATATCATCAATATCAGAAGAAAGTCCGTTTCAAACCGATACAGATATGGTTTATATTTTATTAGACGATCATAAGACTTTATTAGAACAAATGTCTCGCGTTATAAAAAGAGCAGAAGAAGCAGAAGATGAAGGTACGATTGATTTAATGGGTGGTTATATTGCTTCTTTAGAAAAAACTAGTTGGATGTTAAACGCTTGGGCTAAAAGTACTGTAGAGCAATTAAAAGAAGATATTGTTTTATCATAAATACTCTTAACTCTTTATTAAAAATAATATAGGCCTTAAAAAAAACTAAAAAGTAAATAATGATAAAATTAAAAAATGCTATTCATACATATTGGAATGAATTTATACAACAAGTACCCAATATTTTTATAGGAATACTTATAATTACAATAGGTTTTTTAATAGCAAACGCTATAGCTAAGGTTTTTAGAAGAACAATATCTTTAAGAACAAAAGACCCGTTAATGACTAATTTTTTAACAAAAACAGTTAAAGCTGGGTTGGTAATTTTAACAATAATGTTAGCCTTAAGAGCTGCAGGTTTAGGCGGTATTGCTACAGGTTTACTTACAGCTGCAGGTGCAGGTGCTGTAATAATTGGTTTTGCTTTTAAAGATATTGGTGAAAATTTTATATCGGGAGTGATTTTATCTTTTAACCGACCGTTTGATGTAAATGATACGGTAATGATTGGTGATATATTCGGAAAAGTAAAAATGATGGAATTTAGGTTTACAAAACTTAAAACTTTTGATGGTAGAGATGTTTATATTCCTAATAGTGATATTATTAAAAAGGCGGTTTACAACTATACAGAAGATGGTTTTTATCGATTAGATTTTACTGTTGGTATTGATTATGAAGATGATGTTGATTTAGCAAAAAAAGTAATTATAGAATCGGTTATTAATACCGTAGGTGTAATTGATACAGATGAACATCAGTGTTTTGTAACTGTAGATAGTTTAGGTGTTAGTACGGTTAATTTAAAAGTTATTTTTTGGACAAAAACCAAAGAGTATAAACGTGGCGCATCTGAAGTTAAAAGTGATGTAATTAAAAATGTTAAAAGAGTAATTACTAACAATGGTTTAAATATGCCTGCAGATATTACAGAAATAAAACTCTATGGATCTCAGGATAGTATACCAATAAAAGTAACTAAATAAAATAAAAAAGCGCAACATAAGTTGCGCTTTTTTATTGTGCTATAGGTTATAATACTTTAAACTTTCAATAATTAATTCATTAGTAACTTTACAATTAATTACATAGTCGTTATAGTCTTTTAGTAAAACAAAATTAATTTCTCCATCAATATTCTTCTTATCGTGTTTCATTAACTCTATAATAGAAGAAAAATCATTATCATTAATTTCAACTTTACCGTAAATAGCATGAATTGTTTTCTTAACTTCTTTAAGTTTACCCGAAGAAAAATCTAAAACTTTAGATGAAATATATGTTTCACAAACCATACCAATAGCAATGGCTTCACCGTGCGTTAAGTTTTCTTTATTAGGAGTATCTAAAAAGTAAGATTCTATTCCGTGGCCAATGGTGTGTCCCCAATTTAAAACCTTACGTATGTTTTGCTCTGTAGGATCTTCTAAAACAACCTCATTTTTAATTTCGATAGAACGATGAATTAGATCAACAATATTTAGTTGAGAATTGTTTTTAATTTCGTTAAACAATTTACTATCGTGTGTCATTCCATATTTAATAATTTCGGCAGTTCCCGATCTAATTTCACGAGCAGAGAGTGTATGTAAATACTCAGGATCTAATACAACCATTTTAGGGTTAGCAAACAAACCTACTTGATTTTTTAAAACACCTAAATCTACACCCGTTTTTCCACCAACAGAGGCATCAACCATGCTTAATAATGTGGTTGGAATGTTAACGAAATCAATTCCTCTTTTAAAAGTAGAAGCTACAAAACCACCTAAGTCGGTAATAACACCACCGCCAAGAGTAATTAATAAACTTTTTCTGTCTGCACCTAGTTCGGTCATTACATTCCAAACACCAACACAAGTTTCAATATTTTTATGAACTTCGCCAGCATCAATCTGAATAACTTCAATAGTTTTATCGGTTTCTAATAAAGTCATAAAACGAGGATAACAATGGGTAAGCGTGTTATCATCAACCAATATAAAAATAGAAGAGTAATTGTTGGCGCGAATTAAATTCGCCAATTCGGTATACGCTTTTTCATTAAAATGAATAGGGTATGTTGCAGCTTTAATAGAAGTCATTTTAATCTTTAATTTACAGCGAAAATAAATAGAAAAAAATAAAATATATCATACAGGTAATTTATATTTGTCTTTACAAATAAAATACTTTAAGACTTCAGTAATGAAACTTTTTAATAATACAGAAACTGCTTTTAAATTAAAATCTGACTCAGAGTTAGAAAGAGCCTATTTTTTATTTAAAATGATTCAAAATCAGCCAATGGTTCGTATTGGTACCGCAGTAACTAATTTTGCGTTAAAGGCGCACTTGCCAGTTGAGGGGTTAATTCGCTCTACTGTTTTTGATCATTTTTGTGGAGGAGTAACAGAAGATGACTGTTTACCAGCAATTGATAAAATGTTTGTGAAAGGTAAGGTTCATAGCGTGTTAGATTATTCTGTTGAAGGAAAAGAAGAAGAAGAAAGTTTTGATGATGCCCTTAATAAAATTGTGAAGATTATACAGTTTTCTGAAGAAAAAGAATCAATACCTTATGCTGTTTTCAAACCAACTGGTTTCGGACGCTTTGCTTTATATCAAAAATTAACAGAAAAAAAAGAGTTAACAGTTGATGAAAAGTCAGAATGGATTAGAGTTTTAGAGCGTTTTCATACTGTTTGTAAATTAGCTGTAGAAAAAGACGTTCCGTTATTAATAGATGCTGAAGAAAGTTGGATGCAAGATGCTGCAGATAACTTAATTGAAGAATTAATGGAAACCTACAATAAAGAGAAAGCCATTGTGTTTAATACTTTGCAAATGTATCGTCATGATCGTTTAGAGTATTTAAAAGGATTGCATCAAAGAGCATATCAGAAAGAGTATCATATCGGAATGAAAGTGGTACGTGGTGCGTATATGGAAAAAGAACGTGCTAGAGCAGAAGAAAAAGGATATGAATCTCCAATTTGTGTTGATAAACAAGCCACAGATGATAATTATAATGCTGCCATTTTATACATGATGGAGCATTCTAAAATGGCATTGTTTGCAGGAACTCACAACGAAGAAAGTTCTTTTATGTTGATGGAATTGGCAAAGAAGTATAATATTAAACCTAACGATATGCGTTTATGGTTTGGGCAATTGTACGGAATGAGTGATCACATCAGTTTTAATCTAGCTAATGAAGGTTATAATGTTGCTAAATACGTTCCTTTTGGACCCGTTAGAGACGTAATGC
>CAXHZZ010000044.1:0-19363 GCA_964021635.1 uncultured Tenacibaculum sp. | reverse complement strand
AAGGTTTTCGCTTTTTCTTGTTTTTAGATAAAATTTTCTTCAACAATTTTCCGTAATTTTGCACTTCAATTTCAACAGAAGATGTCAGAAGAAAAAAAATCATTGAATTTTTTAGAACAAATTATTGAAGAAGATATTGCAAACGGATTACCAAAAGAGAATTTGCGTTTTCGTTTTCCGCCAGAACCTAACGGGTATTTACATATCGGTCACACAAAAGCTATCGGAATTAGCTTTGGTTTGGGTGAAAAATACAATGCGCCAGTAAACTTACGTTTTGATGATACAAACCCTGCTAAAGAAGAGCAAGAGTATGTAGATGCAATTAAAGAAGATGTTACTTGGTTAGGGTATAAATGGGCAAATGAATTGTATTCATCTGATTACTTTCAGCAATTATACGACTGGGCTGTTTTGTTAATAAAAGACGGTAAAGCGTATATCGATAGCCAATCTTCTGAAGAAATGCGCGCTCAAAAAGGAACCCCAACAAAGGTTGGAACAAATAGTCCTTTTAGAAATAGATCTGTTGAAGAAAATTTAGATTTATTCAGCCGAATGAAAGCTGGTGAGTTTGATGAAGGAACGCATGTTTTAAGAGCTAAAATAGATATGGAATCGCCAAATATGTTAATGCGAGACCCGTTAATGTATCGTATTTTAAAGAAAACACACCACAGAACAGGAAACGATTGGGTTATTTACCCGATGTATGATTGGACGCATGGTGAGAGTGATTATTTAGAGCAGATTTCACACTCTTTATGTTCGTTAGAGTTTAAACCTCATAGAGAATTATACAACTGGTTTCGTGATAATGTTTACGAATATAGTAAAACTGAATATCCAAATCCGCCAAAGCAACGCGAGTTTTCTCGTTTAAACTTAAGCTATACTATTATGAGTAAGCGTAAGTTATTAACTTTGGTAGAAAAAGGAATCGTAAACGGATGGGATGATCCAAGAATGCCAACAATTTCAGGATTAAGAAGACGTGGTTATACACCAGCATCAATCCGTAATTTTATAGAAACCGTTGGGGTATCAAAAAGAGAAAATATTATTGATGTTTCGTTGTTAGAGTTTAAAATTCGTGAAGATTTAAACAAAACAGCTAACAGAGTTATGGGTGTTTTAGATCCTGTAAAAGTGGTAATTACTAATTACCCTGAAGATAAAGAAGAGGTTTTAATTGCAGAGAACAACCCTGAAGATGAAAATTCAGGTACAAGAATGGTGCCATTCTCAAGAGAAATTTATATCGAAAGAGAAGATTTTAGAGAAGAAGCAAATAAGAAATTCTTTAGATTAAAATTAGGAAAAGAAGTCCGTTTAAAAAATGCCTATTTCATAACAGCAACAAGTTGTACGAAAGATGCTGACGGAAATATTACTGAAATTCAATGTACATACGATCCGTTAACAAAATCGGGAAGTAATACAGAAGAAAGTAAGCGAAAAGTAAAAGGAACCTTACACTGGGTATCTGTAAAACATGCTGTAAAAGCTGAGGTAAGAGCTTACGATCGTTTATTTTTAGATGAAGCTCCAGATAACCATAAAGACAAAGAATTTATGGAGTTTGTGAATCCTAATTCATTAGAAAAAATTACTGCTTTTGTAGAACCAAGTTTACAAACAGCAAAAATAGGGCAGCAATTTCAGTTTCAACGTTTAGGATATTTTAATGTAGATGATGATTCTACTGCCGAAAATTTAGTATTTAATAAAACAGTTGGTTTACGAGATAACTGGGCAAAAAAGAACTAAATAGAAATAATATTTTTAATTAAAACACCTCAAAGTTTCATAAAACTTTGAGGTGTTTTTTTATAACAAAAATCCATTTTTAATTTTCGATAGAATATGTATCTTTACTGATTAAGGGAAGTTAGAATAAAAAAGTTTATCTAACTGAAAATCAATAATAAAAAGTGTTTTTTGATACTGGGATAATTCAGATTTAAAAAGCGCTTGTAAAAATATATTATATTATGAGTTGTAACAGTTGTTCAACCAGTAAAGACGGTGTGCCTAATGGATGTAAAAGCAATGGAAATTGTGCCTCTGGTACCTGCGGAAGTGGAAATAAATTAGCTGTTTTTGATTGGTTATCGAATATGACTTTACCTACTGGTGAAGCTCCATTTAATATTTTTGAAGTTCGATTTAAAAACGGACGAAAGCATTTTTATAAAAACACCGAAAAATTAACCATTTCGATGGGTGATGTTGTGGCGGTTGAAGGAACCTCTGGTCACGATATTGGTATTGTTGCATTGGCAGGAGAGCTTGTAAAAGTTCAAATGAAAAAACGAAAAGTTACTGCCAATAGTGAAGATGTTAAAAAGATTTACAGAAAAGCCACCCAAAAGGATATTGATATTTGGCATACAGCTAGAGATAGAGAACAAGAAACACAAAGAAAAGGAAGAGAAATTATTAGTCGTTTAGGCTTAAAAATGAAACTTTCAGATGTAGAGTACCAAGGAGATGGTACCAAAGCTACTTTTTATTATACAGCCGATGAACGTGTAGATTTTCGTCAATTAATTAGAGATTTAGCAGGAACTTTTTCTATTCGTGTAGAAATGAAACAAGTTGGTATGCGCCAAGAAGCAGCTCGTTTAGGAGGTGTTGGTTCATGTGGTAGAGAACTTTGTTGCTCTACTTGGTTAACCGATTTTAGAAAAGTAAATACCGCAGCAGCACGTTATCAACAATTATCATTAAACCCATTAAAGTTAGCAGGGCAATGTGGTAAATTAAAATGTTGTTTGAATTTTGAGCTAGATACGTATTTAGATGCTTTACAAAGTTTTCCGAAGCAAGATAAAATTCTAAAAACAGAAAAAGGAGATGCAGTTTTTGTGAAGATGGATATCTTTAAAAAAATACTTTGGTATACTTATAAACATGAAAGTTTTAAATGGTTTCAATTATCATTAGAGCAAGTTCAAGAAATTATTGAATTAAACAAAAATAATGAACTCGCTTTACCGTTAGATGAATATGAGCTAGAAGTAATTACAGAGCCGGTTGTTGATTTCGAGAACGTTGTAGGACAAGATAGTTTAACTCGTTTTGACGCGCCAAAAAAATCGCGAAACAATAGAAGAAAAACAAGGAAACCATTAAGTAAAAAAGAAGGTGCTAAGCCTAACAATACAGCACCACAAAGAAGACCTCAAAGAAAGCAAGTAGGTAAAACTGAAGAGAATTCAGCAACCACCCCAAGGCCTAAGAAAAGACCTCAAAGAAAGCCAGTAAACAAATTTGAGGGATCGCAAAAACCAGATGGTAAATCAATAAAAAAGCCTCAAAGAAGAAAGCCCTTCAATAAAGAAGCAAATAATAATACAAGCAAAGAAGAAAATAAAGATAGGAAAACAAAACCAAGAAACAATCCTAAAAGTACGAAGCCAAAAGCTGACAAAACACAAGGCGATAAAAATATTAAATCGGAAAATAAGAAGCCAAACACTCCGAAAAAAAGAAACAATAATCAAAGAAGAAAAAAGCCTAACGAAAACACTAAAAATGAAAAAGAATAGTTTACTAATACTTTTTTTAACTGTTTTTACAATTGTGTCATGTGATTCTGAAAGAATATATGACGAGTATATAACATTGCCTGAAAGCTCTTGGAACAAAAGCAATGCTATTACCTTTAATTTCTCAGTAAAAGATTCTATTAACAAGAAAAACCTTTTTATAAATCTTAGAAATAATAACGATTATAATTACAGTAATTTATTTTTAATTACTCAAATTAACTTTCCAGATGGTCAGGTAATTATAGATACGTTAGAGTATGGTATGGCAGATGTAACCGGTAAGTTTTTAGGAGAAGGGTTTTCTGCAATAAAAGAAAACAAACTTTTTTATAAAGAAAATATAGTATTTCCTTACACAGGAGAATATACATTTAAAGTTAAACAAGCCATGCGAAAAAATGGCAATATTGAAGGAATTGAAGATCTTGAGGGGATATCTCAAGTAGGATTTAGAATTGAAAAAACAGAGTAATGACAAAGAAAAAAACAACTAATTTTAGTACATACATCAAATGGTTTTGGGGCATTATATTAGGAGGATTTCTTTTTATTTGTCTATTGTTTTTATTAGCTTCTTGGGGTGTTTTTGGTGCTTTACCTTCTTTTGAAGAATTAGAAAATCCTAAAAGTGATTTAGCAACAGAGGTTATCTCTGCAGACGGAAAAACATTAGGAAAGTATTATGTAAAGGCGAACAGAACACCTATAAAATACAAGGATTTACCTCCGGTTTTAATCAAAGCCTTAGTGGCGACAGAAGATGAACGTTTTTATGAACATTCAGGTATTGATTTTAGAGGTTTGGCAAGAGCAATATCTAAATTAGGAACCGAAGGAGGGGCAAGTACAATAACGCAACAGTTAGCTAAAAATCTTTTTAATGAAGGTGGTACAAGTAATAAATTAGTAAGACTTACTCAAAAATTAAAAGAATGGGTAGTTGCGGTAAAATTAGAGCGTCAATATACTAAAGAAGAAATAGCAACCATGTATTTAAACACGCAAGGATTTCTTTTTAATGCAACAGGTATTCGTTCGGCGGCACGTATTTATTTTGGTAAAGAGCCAAGAGAGTTAGATGTGCAAGAGGCAGCCATTTTAGTAGCAATGTTAAAAAATCCGAGGCAATATAATCCACATAGAGAGCGCTCTAAAGAGAAATCTTTAGGACGGAGAAACACGGTGTTTTCTCAAATGGCTAAAAACGGATTTTTAACGCAACAAGAAAAAGATTCATTACAAAAAACACCATTAAGAATAAACTTTACGCCAGAAAGCCATAGCGACGGGTTAGCTACTTATTTTAGAGAGAACCTAAAACAGCGATTAAAAAAATGGGCTAAAGAAAATCCGAAAGATAACGGCGAGACTTATAATATTTATAAAGATGGATTAAAAGTATATGTAACTATAGATTCTCGTATGCAAAAATATGCAGAAGAGGCAAGTAGAGAACACATGTCTAACTTGCAAGCTTATTTCTTTGAAGAACAAAAAAGAAATAAAACAGCACCTTTTTATGACTTAGATAAAAAACAGATTTCAGATAATATGAAACGTGCTAAACGAAGATCTAATCGTTACAAGCGCATGAAAATTAATGGAAAATCAGAAAAAGAAATTGAAAAATCTTTTAAAACGGATGTTGATATGCGCGTATTTTCTTGGAAAGGAGATCGTGATACTGTAATGACACCTTACGATTCTATACGTTATTATAAACATTTCTTACGTTCAGGATTAGTTTCTATCGAGCCGCAAACAGGTCATATTAAAGCTTGGGTAGGTGGTATTAGTAATAAATATTTTAAATACGATGCTGTAGAGCAACAAAAAAGACAAGTAGGTTCTACTTTTAAACCATTTGTATATGCAACGGCTATTAATCAATTAAAAATGTCTCCTTGTGACGAATTACCAAATATTTTATATACCATACCAAAAGAAAAATATGGAATGCCAGAAGATTGGACCCCAGAAAATACAAGTCCAGATTATGGAGAAATGGTAACGTTAAAAAAAGGTTTGGCAGGGTCTTTAAATACTATTTCAGCACAATTAATAGATAAGGTTTCTCCTATTAACGTAGCACGTTTAGCGGAATCATCAGGAATAACAACAAAAATAGAGGCCAATCCATCAATTGCATTAGGAGCTGTTGATTTATCGTTAATAGAAATGGTAAGTGCCTATTCTACTTTTGCAAACAAAGGTTTACGTGTTAGCCCGATGATGATTACTCGTATAGAAGATAAAAACGGAACAGTTTTAGAAGAGTTTGTACCAGAAACAAAAGAAGTATTAAGTGAAGAATCATCATATGTTATTCTTGATTTGATGAAAGGAGTTACAACAGCAGGTTCTGGTATTCGTTTGTGGTCTGCAGGGAAAAGACCTGGTTATATTACAGGTCATCCTTATAACTTAACAAATCCTATTGCAGGTAAAACAGGAACAACTCAAAACCAGTCTGATGGTTGGTTTATGGGAATTGTGCCTAATTTAGTTACAGGTGTTTGGACAGGTGGTGAAGATAGAGCAACACATTTTGCAGGTATAGGAAAAGGGCAGGGGGCATCAATGTCTTTACCATCATGGGCATTATTTATGAAAAAATGTTATGCTGATGAAAGCTTAAATATAAGTCAGGAAGATTTCGAAGAACCTTCAGAAGCACTATCTATCAATATTAATTGTGACGAAGTAAAAAAAGATGAAGCTGTTAAAGAAGGTGAGGAGATAAAGGTAGAAGAAGACGATACTGATTTTTAATCAATTTGTTTTGATGATAAGAATCAAAGAAGCTCTTTTAATATAAAACAAACACTATAATGATAAATAAAAAAGTAAATAACGTACAAGAAGCAGTAGCTGGTGTAAAAGACACAATGACTTTTATGTTAGGAGGTTTCGGTTTGTGCGGAATACCAGAAAACGCGATTGCAGAGTTAGTAAGGTTAAACGTAAGAGATGTTACTTGTATTTCTAACAATGCAGGAGTTGATGATTTTGGATTAGGTTTATTACTTCAAAATAAACAGATTAAAAAAATGATTTCTTCTTATGTAGGAGAAAATGACGAATTTGAACGCCAGATGTTATCTGGTGAATTAGAAGTAGAATTAACTCCACAAGGAACTTTAGCAGAGAAATGTCGAGCTGCACAAGCAGGTTTTCCTGCCTTTTACACGCCGGCAGGTTACGGAACAGAAGTTGCTGAAGGAAAAGAAACTCGTGAGTTTGACGGAAAAATGTATGTTTTAGAACCCGCTTTTAAAGCAGATTATTCATTCGTAAAAGCATGGAAAGGAGATACCGCAGGGAATTTAATTTTTAAAGGAACAGCACGTAATTTTAATCCGAATATGTGTGGTGCCGCAACGATTACAGTTGCAGAAGTTGAAGAGTTAGTACCAGCAGGAACATTAGATCCGAATCAAATACACATTCCAGGAATTTTCGTGCAACGTATTTTTCAAGGAGAAAAATATGAAAAGAGAATTGAGCAACGAACAGTAACCCCAAAATTGTAAGAAAATGGCTTTATCAAAACAACAAATAGCACAGAGAATAGCGAAAGAATTACAAGATAAATGGTACGTTAATTTAGGTATCGGAATTCCGACTTTAGTAGCAAACTATATTCCTGAAGGGATTGAGGTTGAGTTTCAATCAGAAAACGGATTATTAGGTATGGGACCTTTTCCTGTTGATGGAACTGAAGATGCAGATTTAATAAACGCAGGTAAACAAACGGTTACTGTTTTAGATGGTGGATCTATTTTCGATTCAGCTACGAGTTTTTCTATGATTCGTGGTAAACACGTTCAGTTAACTGTTTTAGGAGCGATGGAAGTTGCTCAGAACGGAGATATTGCTAACTGGAAAATTCCAGGAAAAATGGTAAAAGGAATGGGTGGCGCGATGGATTTAGTTGCATCAGCAGAAAACATTATTGTTGCCATGATGCATACCAATAAGCGAGGCGAATCTAAAATATTAAAAGAATGTTCATTGCCTTTAACAGGTGTTGGTTGTGTAACTAAAGTAGTTACCAATTTAGCGGTGTTAGAAGTTAAAGAAGGTGCATTTCATTTATTAGAAAGAGCTCCGGGAGTATCTATTGAAGAAATTCAAGAAGCTACAGCAGGAACTTTAATTGTAAACGGAGAAGTTCCTGAAATGAATATTTAAAAGATGAAAAATTTTTTAAAACGATTTCATAGAATTGTTTATCCAATATTTATAGTGTTGTTTTTGTTAATTATAGATAAGGTTCTTGCTCTAGAAAGATCATGGATAGAAACAGCAATTGCAATTGCATTAGCATATGTATTATCACCAAGAAAAAAAATAATACAAACGCAAACAGGAGAAAAGAAACAGTTAACCTGGATTTTTCTTAAAAAACCAATATTTTTAGATTAATGAAAATAATCTCATACAACGTAAACGGAATTCGTGCCGCATTAAAAAAAGGATTCATCGATTGGTTACAAGCTGCAAATCCGGATGTGATTTGTATTCAAGAAACCAAAGCGCATAAAGAACAGTTAGATGTAACAGAGTTCGAGAACGCTGGTTATCCGTATCATTATTGGTTTTCGGCACAAAAAAAGGGCTACTCATCAGTAGCTGTTTTTTGTAAAGAAGAACCTAAACATATTGAATACGGAACGGGAATTGAAACAATGGATTTTGAAGGTAGAAATCTTCGTGTAGACTTTGAAGAAGTTTCGGTAATGAGCATGTATTTACCTTCGGGAACCAATGCTGCAAGATTGGATTATAAGTTCAATTATATGGATGAAATCTTAGCATATGCCGCTGATTTAAGAAAGACGATTCCGAATTTAGTGATTTGCGGAGATTATAATATTTGTCATGAAGCAATCGATATTCACAATCCGAAAATGAAAGGAGTTTCTGGATTTTTACCAGAAGAGCGTGAATGGTTAACTAAATTTATAGATAGCGGTTTTACAGATAGTTTTCGTTATTTAAATCCAGAAAGACAAGAATATTCTTGGTGGAGTTACCGTGCAAATTCTAGAGCCAATAACAAAGGTTGGCGTTTAGATTATGCCATGGTTTCTGAACCGTTAAAAGAAAAAATTTCAAGAGCCTATATTTTACCCGAAGCAAAACATTCAGATCACTGTCCGATTGTGGTTGAATTAGATATTTAAAATAAAAATATGCGAAACCTACTAATACTACTTTTTTTAACAACATCAATATTTGCACAACAACCTGTTGATAGCCTTTTGATGCCCGAAAAAAGTGTACAAATAATAAGTGATTCTACTTTAATAGCAATAGACACTATCAAAATAAAACAGTTGGAAGATTTATATTCTGATGCTGATTTAAAAATTATTGATAGTTTATTAATTGAAGAAAAGTTTAATTCATCATTATTTGATAGTATTCAGTATGTAATTAACGATAAAGATATTATTGGTAATACAACAACTATACTTTCTTCGGATTTATTAAAAAAACGGTTAACAGATTTAGATTTACAAACACCATTTCATTTAGCATACAATCCTGCATTAGAAAAGGTGATTAATAGTTATTTAAAATACCGAAAAAAATATTATCCGGCGTTAATGGCGAAGGCTCAATATTATTTTCCGATGTTCGAGCAGTATTTAGATCAGTTCGATGTTCCGTTAGAAATGAAATATTTGGCTATTGTAGAATCTGCTTTGCGCCCTGCAGCTCGTTCTAGAGTTGGTGCAACAGGTTTGTGGCAGTTTATGTACGGTACAGGAGTGCAGTTTAACTTAAAGGTAAGTTCGTATGTAGATGAACGTCAAGACCCGGTAAAAGCAACCATTGCAGCTTGTAAATACTTAAGTCAGTTATATAAAATTTTTGGAGATTGGGATTTGGCATTGGCAGCTTATAACTCAGGACCAGGAAATGTTTCGAAAGCAATAAAACGCTCTGGAGGATATCGTAATTACTGGAATATTCGTCCGTTTTTACCTCGTGAAACTGCAGGTTATGTTCCTGCATTTTATGCAACGATGTATATTTTTGAATATGCTGAAGAACACGGAATTTACCCTGAGCCACCAAATATCTTCCATTTCGAAACCGATACAGTTCGCGTAAAAAGAACCATTACTTTCGATCAAATTTCAGAGAAAACGAAGATAGATTCTGAGTTACTGTCTTTCTTAAATCCGGCCTACAAACTCGATATTATTCCATACATAAAAAACAAAAATTACGCACTTCGTTTGCCTCGAAAAAATATGATTGACTTTCTTAGTAAGGAGAAAGAAATTTACGCTTTAGCAACAGAAGATGAAGGTAAAAGAGAAAAGCCCTTGCCTAAGTATTTTGAAATGGATAAGCGCATTCGTTATAAAGTACGCAGCGGCGATTATTTAGGGAAAATAGCAAATAAGTTTGGCGTAAGAGTTAGCGATATAAAACGATGGAACGGCATGCGTAACCATCGTTTAAAAATAGGGCAACGTTTAAGTATTTATCCGAAGAAAATAGGTGTTACGAAGAAGGTGTCTAAAAAGAAGTATAAGGTTCCAACCGGTAAGCATGATATTTATGTAGTGCAAAATGGAGATTCGTTATGGACGATTTCTAAAAAATATCCATCAGTTTCTATAGATCAAATTAAAAAGTGGAACAATATTTGGAGTGCTAAAAGCCTAAAGCCAGGTATGAAGCTTAAAATTTTTAAAGGTTAAAAACACACTACTAAAAACTACAAACTATGAAAAAAACAATAATCTTACTTTTTTCGATATTCTTAGCAATATCATGTAATACAGGTAATGGAAAAGACAGTTATGTTTTACCAACATCTAATGGTAACACCAATAAAATAATGGTGGTTGTTAAAGGAATAGATTGGGAAGGAAAAGTTGGAGATCAAATACGTAAAGTTTTTGGTGAGCATCAAGTAGGTTTGCCTCAACCAGAAACCCTGTTGTCGGTTAGCCAAATAGACCCTGTGGGTTTTGGTAGTTTCATGCGACATGGAAAAGCGGTTTTAATGATTAAAGAAGGTAAAGAAGAAAGTATTACTGTTGAAAAAAACAAGTATGCAGCACCTCAAATTATTGTACATGCAACTGCAAAGAACAAAGCTGGGATTATAAGCCTTTTAGATACTCGAGGAAAAGAGATTATGAAGTTGTTTAAAGATGAAGATATTAGGTTTTCACAACGTATTTTTAAAAAAGAACGTATTGATGAAACGAAGTTTAAAACAATTAAAAATATAGGCATAACAATAGATATTCCTAAGAGATATAAATTGGTTGAAGATGCAGGTGATTTTATTTGGTTTCGTCAGCATTTATCTAGTGGTATAGCAAGAGGAGACGGAACAAATAATGTTTTAATATATACCGTTCCTTTAGAAGATGAAACAACTATAGCTGATAATATTACAGCAGTACGAGATACCATTGGTAAAAAACACATACCAGGCAGTAAAGAAGGTATGTATATGATTACTGAACAAGCATACACTCCGTTTACTTTTGATGCTGTTATAGATGGTAAAAAGGCATATGAAACTCGTGGTAAATGGGAAGTTAAAAACGATTTTATGGCAGGACCATTTATAAATTACACCATAATTGATAAGAAAAATAATCGTTTAGTAGTTTTTGAAGGTTTTACATATGCACCATCGGTAAATAAACGTGATTTTTTGTTTGAGTTAGAAGCAATTGCAAAATCAATGAAAATAAAATAAAATTTATTTTAACGATAGATAACAAAAAAGCATCAAATTTAAATTTGATGCTTTTTTGTTATATTTGACTATAAACCAAAACTTTATATTTATGAAATTTAATTTTTTAATGTGCGCATTAGCAGCATTAGTACCAATGCTAATAGGATTTGTTTGGTACGGACCACTTTTTGGAAAAGCATGGATGAAAGAAGTGGGCTTTACAGAAGAAAGTTTAAAAGGTGGTAATATGCTTAAGATTTTCGGATTATCGTATGTGTGTAGTTTTTTAATAGCATTTGTATTACAAACATTGGTTATTCATCAATGGGGAGCCTTTTCTACTTTAATGGGAGAACCAGGTTTTGCAGAGGGAGTAGGAGGAGCATCATCTTATTTTCAGGAGTTTATGTCGAATTTCGGTGATCGATTTAGAACTTTTGGTCACGGTGCTTTACACGGAACCATGATTGGGTTATTATTAGCAGGGTCTATAATTACAATTAACGGATTATTTGAAAGAAAAAGTTTTAAATACATTGCAATTAATGTGGGTTATTGGGTAGTAAGTTTAGCTATCATGGGAGGTGCCTTATGTAAATGGGCGTAACTTTTATAAAGATAAACATTACTAAAAAGCATCAATTTTAAAAATAGATGCTTTTTTTATGTAACAAATAGTAAATAATAGACTCTTATTATCAATCAATTAAAAATCAAACCAAATGATTGCACATTTTTTAAAGTTAGAATGGAAACAATATTTTCGCTCTTCATATTGGCAAAAAGGAATTGCGTTAAAAATTATAATGGGCTTTTTTATCCTATATATTTTAGCTGTTTTTTTAGGAATTGGTATTGGAGGTTTTTTTCTTTTAAAGAAAATGTATCCAGAACAAGATCCGTTACAAATTGTAAACTCAATGTTAGTTTTTGCTATACTGGGAGATTTAATTTTCCGCTATTTAATGCAAAAATTACCAGTAATGAATATCAAGCCACTACTGATACTTCCTGTAAAGAAAGAAAAATTAGTACACTATGTTTTAGGTAAATCAGCATTTTCAGGATTTAACTTTATGTCCTTGTTTTTTTATATTCCTTTTAGTGTGGTTTTAATTAGTCAAGATTATAACGTGGGTGGAGTTTTAGGTTGGTTAACCGCTATGTTTTTTATAATTCAAACAACTAATTTTTTAAACTTTTTAATCAATAAGAATAATAGTGTATTTGCATTTATTGCTACGTTACTATTAGCTTTATTGGCATTACAAAAGTTTACTAGTTTTAATGTTTCTGTTTACAGTCAGCAAATATTTGATGCAATTGTAGCAAATCCAATTTTAGCATTAATTCCGTTTATTATCACAGTAGTATTATATTATGTGAATTTTAAGCTCTTAAGAGCTAGGGTTTATTTAGATGATTTAGTTGCGGTAAAAACAGAAGAAGCAAATACAGCAGATTTATCATGGACTGAAAAATTAGGAGATATCGCACCATTTATAAAAAATGATATCCGATTAATTTGGCGAAATAAAAGAACAAAAACTGTTTTTTTAATGTCGTTCTTATTCCTTTTTTATGGATTGGTTTTCTTTACGCAAGAAACTTATCAAAAAATGCCAGCCATGTTAATGTTTGCAAGTTTATTTGTAACAGGTGGTTTTACATTAAATTACGGTCAGTTTATTCCGGCTTGGGACAGTGCACATTATAAAATGCTAATGAGTCAGAGCTTTAGATATCGTAAATTTTTAGATTCTAAGTGGTTTTTAATGGTTGCAATGACTACAGTTTTATACTGTTTAAGTTTTCCTTATTTATATTTCGGAACAAAGATATTTTTGATGATTACCGTTGGAGCTATTTTTAATATCGGTTTTAACTCACTGTTTTTGTTATATGCAGGGTCTTTTAATAGAAAACGAATCGATTTAACAAAAGGAGGTTTCGGAAACACACAAGGAACAAGCGCAACGCAGTTTCTTATTATTATACCATTAATGTTATTACCAATGGCTATTTTTTGGGTATTCAACAGTTTTGTTGGTTATAACTCAGGCTACATTTTAGTTGCTTTATTGGGAGTACTTGGGTTAGTTTTTAAAAACTACTTTATGAATTTGATAGAAAAAAAATATATCAAAGACAAATACGCGATGATTAATGCTTTTGGAAAAGAAGCATAAACTAAACAAAATTTAAAGAAAATAGTATGATTACAATAGATACAGTTTCAAAAAAATACGGACAAGCAGAGGTTTTAAATGTTGATAAAATAGAAATTCCTAGCGGACAAAGCTTTGGTTTGGTTGGTAATAATGGTGCCGGAAAAACAACGTTATTTAATATTTTATTAGACTTAATAAGACCAACAACAGGAGAAATTACAAACAATGGTGTTGTTGTTAATAAAAGTGAAGATTGGAAAACTTTTACAGGATCTTTTATTGATGAGTCTTTTTTAATAGGATATTTAACGCCAGAAGAATATTTCGATTTTATTGGAGATTTGCGAGGAATGAATAAAGCGGATGTTATAGCATTTTTAGCACCTTTTAAAGAGTTTTTTAATGACGAAATTTTAGGTAAGAAAAAATACTTACGCGATTTAAGTAAAGGAAATCAGAAGAAGGCCGGAATTATAGCAGCTTTAATGGGAAATCCTCAAGTAGTGATCTTAGATGAGCCTTTTGCAAATCTAGACCCAACAACTCAAATCAGGCTTAAAAAAATATTAAAAAGCTTAACCGAAAATAAAGAGGTTACTGTTTTGGTTTCAAGTCACGATTTAAGTCATGTTACTGAAGTTTGTGAGCGAATAGTTGTTTTAGATAAAGGAAATGTGGTAAAAGACATAAATACATCACCAGAAACGTTGCAAGAATTAGAAAGCTATTTTTCTGTATAATTAATAAAGTAAATCAATAAAAAGAGGTTAACTAAAATGTATACGATTTTAATTAACCTCTAAGATTTATTTTAAATAGCGCAACGAGCACTAAAATTATTTTATTATTGTTATTTTTACGTTTTTACATACAATAAACTAACGAATATAGTTGTTGTACAGTAAAAGTATAACTATATGAATAAACTATCCAAACTTTTAGTTTTTACCCTTTTTTTAGCACTAATATATTCATGCAGTGTAAAAAAAGATGCTTTTATAAATAGAAATTTTCACGCACTTACCACTAAATATAATATTCTTTTTAACGGTGAACAAGCCTACTTAAAAGGGTTAGAAGAGATTGAAAGTAAACACGAAGATAATTTTTGGAAACGTTTACAGATAGAGCCAATTAGTTTTGATGAAAATAAAATAGTGGTTCCTGTTTTACAACCTGGTACTGGTTTTAATGAAAACGAAGAAGAAGAGGTTGAAAATTTAACATCTTTTGATAAGGCGGAAGAAAAAGCTGTAAAGGCTATTCAAAAACATTCAATGAATATAGATGGTTATGAAAAAAACCGTCAAATAGATGATGCTTACTTACTTTTAGGAAAATCTAGATACTATACGCAACGTTTCATTCCTGCTATTGAATCTTTTAATTACATTATAGTAAATTACCCGAATGCTGATTTAATTAGCGAGACGAAAATTTGGAGAGCAAAAACAAATATTCGTTTAGATAACGAAAAACTAGCCATAGAATCTTTAAAGTTCTTATTAGAAGTTGAAGAAAACGAAGAAGAGCTTCCAGACGGAATAAGAGAACAAGCTCATACTGCAATGGCAATGGCGTATCAGAAAACAGATACGATTCAGAAAGTTATTAAACATCTAACAGCTGCCTCTAAAATATTTAAAAACAAAGAGCAATCTGCTCGTAATATGTTTGTTTTGGGGCAAATTTACAGTGAATTAAACCATAAAGACTCAGCAAGAGTGGTGTTTAATAAATTAGCTGAATCAAAAAAGGCACCTTACAAATACCGAATTCGCGCAAATATTGAAATGGCTAAAAACACTGAAAACGATTCAGCATCGATAGTTGTTTTAGCAAGGTTAAAAAAATTAATTAGAAATTCTGATAACCGTAAATTTTTAAATGCATTGTATTATCAGGCAGGTGTTTTAGAGGTAGGAAGAAATAAAATAGCAAATGCTATTGACTATTTTAAAGAATCAATAGCGGCAAAAACAAACAGTAATTATCAAAAAACATATGCCTACGAAGGTTTAGGAAATATTGCATTTGATCAAGAAAATTATGTGTTAGCAGGTTCTTATTACGATAGTGTTTTACAGGTAACTTCAAAAGAGTTTGATCAAGAAAAGAGAATTAGAAGAATCCGAAGAAAAAACAAAGGACTAACAACTTTAAGAAAATACGAAGAGGTTGTAAAAAACAATGATAGTATTCTTAGGCTAGTTGCAATGACAACAGATGAACGAACCGTGTTTTTTGAGAATTATATAGCAAAAATTAAAAAAGAAGACGAGGAGAACAAACAGCAGTTATTAAACGCACAAAACTTCGGGAGTTCTTTTGGAGGAGGATCGTCAGTAAACAATTCTAGTAATAAAGGAAAGTGGTATTTTTATAACACCCAAGCTTTAGGTTTTGGTAAATCAGAGTTTCAGAGAGTTTGGGGGACGCGTCCTTTAGAAGATAATTGGCGTTTGTCTGACAGATCTACGATTACAACTAATGGTGTTGAAGAAACATCAACAGAGTCAATTGTTAACAAACGATATGTGTTAGCAACTTATTTAAATGAAATTCCTACGGATAAAACAGTAATAGCTACCTTAACAGAAGATCGTAATGATGCTTTGTATAAATTAGGTTTAATTTATAAAGAGCAATTTAAAAATACAAGTCTTGCTATTAAAAACCTAGAACGGGTACAAAAAGAGCAAACCACTAAAGAATTGGAGTTGCCGATTAGCTATCATTTATATCAAGTTTATAAAAGTATTGATGATAAAGAAAAATCAAACCGATATAAAGCTATTATTTTAAATAAGTATCCCGAAACAACATTCGCTCAAATAATATTAAATCCGAATGAAAAATTAAAAGAAGGCAAAAAAGAAGACGCAGTTTTAGAGAAGTATAAAGAAATTTATTATATTTTTAAAGAGAATAAATTTGAGGAGGTTGTAAAAGAAATAGATTCTTTTTTACCAACAATTAGTAATTCAAACTTAATTCCTAAATTTGCACTCTTAAAAGCCTTATCTATAGGTAAGTACGAAAGTAAAGAGGCTTATAAAAAAGCACTGCAATTTGTAGCAGTTAGTTACGCAACAAAAGAAGAAGGAGTAAAAGCTAAGGAAATTTTAAATCAATTAAAAAAATAACATATCCATTCCCTTAAACATGTTTAGTAAAGAAAATAAAAAAACAGGCGATAATAAAGTTTCAGAAAGAAACCTTGTTGGTAAAAATACACAAATTACAGGAGATATTATTTCTAAAGGAGACTTTAGGATTGACGGAACCCTAGACGGAACAATTAAAACTAATGGTAGAGTTATTATTGGTGAATCTGGCTTTGTAAAAGGTAAAATTGAATGTACGAACGCAGATATTGAAGGGAAATTTTCGGGAGAATTAATGGTGTCAAATACATTAACAGTAAAAACATCAGCAAACATTAATGGAGATGTAGTTGTTGGTAAGCTTTCTGTTGAGCCAGGTGCATCATTTAATGCAACTTGCTCAATGAAAGGGGCTGTAAAAGAATTAAATAACGATGAGCAAAAAAACCAAGGGAAAACCGCTTAATAAATACATACGGTTTACTGGTATTGCTCTTCAAATGGGTTTAACAATATATTTTGGTAATATACTAGGTAAGTGGTTAGATGTACAATTCTTAAACGACGTAGAATTATACTCTAAAATATGCACGCTTGCAGCTGTTTTTTTAGCAATGTTTTCTGTAATTCGTCAAGTTTCAAAAATATCTAAGTAATAATGATTAAACGCATTTTGTATTTTATTACAGCCGTAGTTATACTTTTTATAGTGAGTTATACTTCACACAATTTTTTTTTAAGTACAAAGAATATTGTACTTCCATACTCTTTGTTTTTTGTGTATCTATTTCATGTAATCGCAACAGGTTTGGTATATATAATGCTAGAACTTTTAGCTAGTAAATTGCCAAACGAGGCCGGTTATGGGTATTTAGCTTTAATGCTTTTAAAAATTGGTTTTTTTGTCATAATTTTTCAAGACTCTGTGTTTGCAGGTGATCAACTTGCCAAATCTCAAAGAATATCTTTAGTTATTCCGTTATTCATTTTTTTAATAACCGAAGCAGTAGCTGTTTCAAAGCTATTGAGTAGCAAGTAGTTTGCTTTTTTTATTAGCTGTTTTAGCTCGATGATAAATTGTCAGAAAACAAAGGTTAAAAACCGTTTGTAGTTTTAATTACAATATGTACCTTTGCACGGAAATTTACAGACCTTAATCGTATATTCAAATTAAAGATATGATGATAGCAAAAAAATCTATCAAGTTTTTAACATTACTTACAATAGTTTTTACATCTTTTTCGGCTTTCGCTGATGAGAAGGATTCGATTTCACAAGATGGAGGTCGTATAAATACAAAAGAAGAAATAGATACTTATAAAAAGCATCACTTAGCAGATTCGCATGATTTTTCTTTGTTTTCATATACAAATGACGCAAATGAGAGAGTACACATCGGTTTTCCTTTGCCAGTCATTGTTTGGACAAGTAAAGGGTTGAAAACTTTTATGTCTTCAGCATTTCATCATAATGATGATGGGCATGTTGTTGTAGATGCAGGAGGTGTTAAATTAGCTAAAGTACATAGTAAAATTTATGAATTAGAGGAAGGAGCTACTTCTGTTTCTTTTGACGAGGAGCATCACCCAATAAAAGCACACAAATTATTAGATTTCTCTATCACAAAAAGTGTGTTTGGGATGTTGTTAGTAGGTTTGTTAATGATTCTTGGTTTTAGATCATTAGCGAAGGGGTATAAGAAAGGAGCAATTCCAACGGGTTTTGCAAGGGTTTTAGAGCCTTTAGTTTTATATGTTAGAGACGAAATTGCAAGACCAAATATAGGAGAGAAGCATTACCGTAAGTTTATGGGCTTTTTATTAACTGTATTCTTTTTTATCTGGGTGTCTAATTTATTAGGGTTAACACCATTAGGATTTAATATTACAGGGCAATTAGCAGTAACAGTATGTTTAGCGTTGTTTACATTTTTAATAGTGCAGTTCTCAGGAAATAAAGATTATTGGAAACACATTTTCTGGATGCCAGGTGTACCTGTATTAATGAAAATTGTTTTAGCGCCTATTGAAGTATTAGGTATGTTAACAAAACCATTTTCATTGTTTGTTCGTTTGTTTGCGAATATTACAGCAGGGCATGCAGTAGTTATGGGTATTGCAGCATTAATGATAACATTAAAAGCAAAGTTTGGAACAGCAGGAGCAACAGGTATCTCTGTATTGCTAACATTGTTTTTAACATTAATTGAAGTTTTAGTAGCGTTCTTACAAGCTTACATATTTACAATGTTATCTTCATTGTTTATCGGTATGGCTGTTGAAGAACATGAACACCATTAGAAAGTAGAATAAAAATTTTGTTTAATTTAATATAAATCAATTATTATGACAGGTCTTAATTTAATAGGAGCAGGTTTAATCGTTATCGGAGGAGGATTAGGGTTAGGAAAAATTGGTGGTAGCGCAATGGAAGCTATTGCTCGTCAACCAGAAGCAGCTAACAAAATCCAAACTGCAATGATTATTATTGGAGCATTATTAGAAGGTTTAGCATTCGGTGCTTTACTTTTAGGATAATAATCCAGAAAATTAAAAGAAACACTTTCTGCAACGATTGGTTGCAGAAGTGTTTTATTAAACAAATAAAAAAATACAAAATTAGGTAATATGGAGATTTTTAATGATTTTTCAATAGGGTTGTTTGCAATGCAAGCTTTTATCTTATTAATCTTGATTTTTTTAATGATGAAGTTTGCTTGGAAACCTATTTTATCAGCTTTAAATGATAGAGAAGAAGGTATCCAAAATGCATTAGATCAAGCTGAAAATGCTCGTAAAGAAA
>CAXHZZ010000043.1:0-19428 GCA_964021635.1 uncultured Tenacibaculum sp. | reverse complement strand
AAAAGTATTCTTTTTAACGCTGTATTCTAAATACTTAACCCTAAAATCAATCTTAAAAACATACTTCGCGTGAGGGATTGAACGACTTGTTTGAGCTCTTTTTACCTTTTTAGTAAAAAAGCGAGTAGTGAAAGCCCGACAATTTTACAAAAATTGACACGCCATAAAAATAGTTATAATTACTAGTCGATAAACTAGTTCTACTATCCACATTAGAACTAACGGCTAGAAAAAAGGATAAATGAAGAAGTCATAATTAATTAGACAACAGAAACAAAGACGTATTTAATTTTAAACATCTTATTTTTCTACTTAAATTTGAAATTAAAATTTTAATAACACCATATGATCAAAGCAAACGCTACAATAAAATTCTCTAATGGCTCAATAATGAACAATCGATTCATGTTAGCTCCTTTAACCAACCGACAAAGTCATGAAAGTGGTAAACTTTCTGATGATGAATTGAATTGGTTAACAATGAGAGCTGAAGGTGAATTTGGTTTAGTAATGACGTGTGCTTCTCACGTACAAGAAATAGGTAAAGGTTTTCCTGGGCAATTAGGTATTTTTAGCGACGATTTAAATGACGGACATAAAAAACTAACCCAACGCATTAAAGAGAAAGGCAGCTTAGCCGTTATTCAATTACATCATGCAGGAATGCGTACGCCACATGAATTGATAAACGAAAAACCTGTTTCTTCTTGTGATAATGAAAAAACAGGTGCAAGAGGTCTTACACTTACAGAAGTAAAAAAATTAAGAGATGATTTTATTACTGCAGCTGTTCGTTCTAAGGAATGCGGTTATGATGGTGTTGAAGTTCATGGTGCACATGGCTATATTTTAACACAATTTTTAAGCTCAGAAATAAATCATAGAACAGATGAATATGGTGGTTCACTAGAAAACAGAACTCGAATAATTTTTGAAATTGTAGACGGCATCAGAGAACAATGCGGAAAGGAATTTTTAATTGGTGTTCGTTTATCGCCTGAAAGATTTGGAATGGATATTGGCGAGGTAAAAACTGTTTGTCAACAATTAATTGATGCAGGAAATATTAATTTTTTAGACATCTCTTTATGGGATTGTTTTAAAATGCCTAATGATGAAAAACATCAAGAAATTAGCTTATTAGATCACTTTAAAAGTTTAGATTTTAAAGATGTTAAATGGACAGTTGCTGGTAAAATTAGCAACGCTGTTGATGTTCAAAAGGTATTAGATGCTGGTGTAGATTTTGTATCAATAGGAACCTCGGCAATATTACATCACAATTTTCCGAGGTTAGTGATGAACGATTCTAATTTCATACCTGTTTCAACACCTGTTTCAGAAGAACATCTTTTAAAAGAAGGTGTAAGCAAAACGTTTATAAAATACTTAAAAAGATGGCCAGATTTTATTAAAGAAAATTAATAAATAACTCCTTTTTTATATTTAGTGATTATTTCATCAACATAAATTTGATTCATTTTACATTTCGATTTTAAACAAACTAAAACAGCGTCTTAAAATTACTTTTAAGACGCTGTTTTTATTGCATAAATATATTTAAAATCGCCAACACACAATACGTGTAACTTTATTTCCTTGGCTCATCGGTATCACCTTAAATTCTGCTACTTTTAGCTTTTTAGCAGAATCTTCTAAACTTTTTACATTCTCTTTTTTAGACACTAAACTAGTAAACCACTTACTTGCTGTAGGCTGTAATGAGCTTTCATATAAATAGGTGTGTAAAAATGCTTTTTCGCCACCAATATACCAAAGTTCATTTGAATTTCCTGCAAAATTACGAACCGTATTGTTACCTAAGTTTCTAGATTTTCTTCGGTTTGCTCCTCTTGCTTCTTCTGCCGATTTATAAAACGGAGGATTACACATTGTTGCCGAAAAAGAATCACCTTCTTCTATAATATCTTTTAAAATATGTGCTTCATTAAACTGTTGACGTAATTCAATTCTATCACTTAAATCATTATCATCAATAATATCTTGTGCATAATCTAACGAATCTAAATCGATATCTGTAGCTACAAAATTCCAGTCATACTCTACAGTTCCTAAGAGTGGATAAATACAACTTGCTCCGGTACCAACATCCAATACTTTTACGTTTTTAGCATCACCAATTAAATCTGCTAAATGATGAATATAATCTACTCTACCAGGAATTGGAGGGCATAAATTTTCATCAGAAAAATTCCAATCTTTTATATTATAATGTGCTGCCAGCAATGCCTTGTTAAATTCTTTTACTGCTATAGGATCAGAAAAATCGATTGTTTCTTTATCATATTTTTCGATAACAAACCCTTCTATTTTCGGATACTTTTCTTTTAGAAATGTAAAATCATATCCGTTTTTATGCTTGTTATTTTTATGTAATTTACTTTCTTTGTCTTTCATTAATTTTATTTATGAAACCGAATTCAAATGCGTATTATAAAAAGAAAACTTCTTTGTTTGTAAAAAACTGGAAAACTAAAAGAGAAAACAAATCGTTATTTGCCTTTAAAAGGGCACTTAGTTTTGCACGTCCTTTTTCTTTTTTATTTATTTTTATTGAAGTTGGTTTTTCTAAAAAATTCTTTTATAAATTCCCGCTATTCTTTTTTATCAACATGGTAGTCTATTTTACTTTTGCTTATTTCGTTTCCTATAAACTAAACGAAAAAAGTTATCAAAAATATAAAAACCAAGGATTTTAATTTAAATTTCTATTACTGTAAATTCTAATTGCAATGGCTGTAAACCTTCTTTTAACACTTTAATTAAAGTATCTCCGTACTCTAAATAATACTCAGAAAAATTTCGCTGTCGCTCTTCTAAACTTTGGTTTGGTAATATTTCGTTTTGCAATAATACAATTCTATCTACCAAATCTTTTTGTCTTCGTTTTTCTGCTCGTAACCAACGTTTTTCTAGATTATCTAATCCTTTTAATTGCTTTTTTTCCTGAGCATTTACAGCACCTACAAAGGATACATCTGTTTTCTTAGCCAATTCTCTTAAATCGACAAACTGTTGCTGTAAAAATTCTTTTTGACTTGTAAAATCAACTTTTTCTTCTGAAGTTTCTAATACTTTATCTTTTAATAAACTGTTTTGATTTTGAAAAGATTCTTCTAGTGAAATATCTAGCTTTTCTAGTTTCTTAGCTTGCTTTTCAGAAATTATCTGTACTGAATTACGCAATAATAAAATAGGAAATGGGACTTTAACCTCATCAAAATAACTTTTTAACTGCATCCAATAAGCCAACTCTCCTCCTCCACCGATATAACATAAGTTTGGTAAAACCACTTCTTGAAATAACGGACGCATAATTACATTTGGCGAAAATCGTTCAGGAAAATCATGAACTTCTTTTAACAAGGCATCTAACTTCCAATAAATACTCGTGTTATTTACTTTATACACATCATCTTCAAAAACAATACGTTCACGAATTTCATCTGTTAAATAAAATAAATTAATTTCTCTTGGGTTTACCTGAATCTTATATTCATCGCCCAAACGTTCAATCGTTTCTGTTACTTTTTTATATGAAATCTCCTCTTTTAATTCGCGCTCAATAAACGGAATAAACTCTTGCTTTAATTCGCGGTTATCAGCATCAAGAATTACCAATCCATATTCACTAAACAACTCATTCGCTATGTATCTTGTTGCATCAGCTAAATTGTTGTGTTTTATATAGCCTTCTTTAAAAAGGTTGGTTAAATATTGTGCGTTTTTTGAGGTTCCTAAGTGGTTCGAAAACACCTCTAAAACATCTTCTAATCCCTCTGTAGAAAAACGTCCTACACCTCCTGTTTGGTTAGAGTTCCATTGTACTTTTTTCCCTTTGAAATTGAAGTAGTTTATTTCTTCAAAATCATGATCTTCTGTTGCCATCCAATAAATTGGCACAAAGTTTTGTTGCGGATAATTAGCTCTTAGTTCTTCACATAAATTAACGGTCGAAAATATTTTATAGAGAAAATATAACGGCCCCGTAAATAAATTTAACTGATGCCCAGTAGTTACTGTAAAAGTATTCTCTAATAATAAATCATCAATATTTTGCTTTGTTGCTTCTGATGTTTTTATCGTAGCATATTGTTTTTTTAAAACAGTAACTAATGTTTTTCTTGCTGCTGTTGAAAAATTTTTACTTTCTATCTGATTTTTAAAACTTTCTAATGATGGAAAGTTTTTATAAAATGGTTGTAGTTTTTCTGATTGCTCTAAATAATCGATCATTGTTTTAGAGAAAAAACCGGTCTTTTTAAAAGGAATATGTGTTACTTTCATTTACTTATTTATTCTTTGAAACAATGTGTAAATATAAGGTCTTTTTCCACCATACGGATTTACAAATGTGTGATTAAATGCTGATATTAATTTAAACTGATTTCCTAAACGTTCTTGCAACATTTTGCTATTGTATCTCTGCAACTCTAAGCCGCAACATTTTTCTGCGCCATCTAAAGCAAAAACTGCAATAATTACGAATCCGTCTTTAACTACAACTTGCTTTAACAAATTAAAATAAGCTGCTTTTTCTTCATCTTTTAAAAAGAAATGCAATACTGCTCTATCATTCCATAAATCAATATCACTTAGCTTATTTAATTTTTCAGGCTGCATTAAATCATCCGCAATAAAAGTTACTTTCGCTGCCTCTTCAGCTAAGCGGTCTTTTAAAGTCGTTAATGCTTTTTCAGATAAATCACTCGCTATTAAATTCGTGTAACCATCAGCCAATAATTCGTCTATTAACACTGAAGAACCAACACCTACATTTAAAATAGTTGCGGTTTTTTTTAATCCTGATTTAGAAATTAAAGACATTGTTTGTGCTGCCTTTTCTTCAAACCAACCTAACTTTTCGGTTGTGTTTTTTGTGTATGCAGTATTCCAGTGATTTTTATATTCGATTTTAGCTGGGCTTTTACAATCACTCTCTTTTGTAGTCATAGTTCAAAAATAGTGAAATTTGACATCTTGTAGAAAACAAAACACTTTTCTAACAGATTTTTAACTACATTCTTTTTTAAATCATCAATTTGGCTATTTTTACAGTTAATAAGTTACCTTGTAAAAACATTTTACAAAAGCTAAATCACTTAAAACCTCACTTAGTGAGCAAAAAATGAACTATGCAGTTTAAACATCCTGAAATTTTATACTTCTTAGTACTTTTACTAATTCCTATTATAGTTCACCTATTTCAATTACAGCGATTTGTTAAAGTTCCGTTTACCAACGTTGCCTTTTTAAAAAAATTAGCACTACAAACTCGTAAGAGCTCTCAAATAAAAAAATGGTTGATTTTAGCTACGCGCTTACTATTATTTGCCGCTTTAATAATCGCTTTTGCACAACCTTATTTTAGCAATCATAAAAGCGATCAACAACAACATTTCTTAATTTATTTAGACAATTCTTTAAGTACAAATACCGATGGCGAAAAAGGAAACTTATTACAAATAGCTAACCAAGAAATTATAGAAAACATCTCAGAAAAAGCAACTTACTCTTTAATTACAAATGATGAATTTCATAAGAATAAAACAGCTTCTGATTTAAAAGATATTTTATTAAAAGTAAAAAATACCGCTAAAAAAACGGAATTAAAAGATGTTTTATTAAAAATATCGACCGAAAACAAAACAAATACACTTTCTGAAAACATTATTATTTCTGATTTTCAGAACGTAAAAAAGGAAGACTTATTAAGTTCACCAAAAAACACCTCTTTTGTAAAATTAAATCCGCAGCAAAAAAGTAATTTATCAATAGATAGTGTTTTTATAAGTGACAACGGAACAACAAATTTTGAAGTACATATTCTTGTTAAAAATCAAGGTATCTTTAAAAAAAATGTAACAATTGCTATTTACAACAAAGAAAAATTAATCAATAAACAACTTTTTTCTATTGAAGAAAATGAAACTAAAAAAGTAATTTTTTCAATCTTAAAAACAACTGATTTTTCGGGAAAAATTGAACTAAATTTTAAAGACACTTATACTTTTGATAATTCCTTTTATTTCGCCATTAACTCAAACACTAAAACTGCTGTTTTAAATATTGGTGAACCTGCTGGTTTTTTAAACAGAATTTATACAAAAGAGGCATTTGACTTTACATCTTCTACTATTAAAAATCTGAATTACAATTTAATTCAGAAACAGCATTTAATTGTTTTAAATGAAATTAATAATATTCCTGAGAATCTTATTGCTAGTTTAATTGAATTCACTAAAAATGGTGGGAATTTGGTTATAATACCTTCTAGAGATTTAACTATTTCGTCTTACAGCAGTTTATTTAACAAGCTTAAAATAGGACAGCTACTCTCTAAAAAAACTGATAGTTTAAAAATTACAACTATAAATTACAAACACCCAGTTTTAAAAAACGTGTTTGAAAAAAATGTGCGTAATTTTCAATATCCGTTTGTAAAAACCTCTTATAATACGCAGCTATTAAACGCTAGCCCTGTTGTTTCGTTCGAAAACAAACAAGGCTTTATACAACAAGTAAACTTAAAAAATTCAGCCATTTATTGGGTAGCAGCACCGCTTAGTAAAGAGAATACTAACTTCATAAATTCGCCTTTGGTAGTGCCCGTTTTTTATAATATTGGTAAATACAGTTTACAACTTTCTAAATTATATTATACGATTGGTGAGCGCTCGGTTATTGATATTAATAAACAATTAGGTAAAGATGAAATAGTAACTATTTCGAATAACAAAACTTCCTTTATTCCGTTGCAACAAACATTTCAAAATAGTGTAAAAATTACAACTACAGATCAACCTTTAGTTGCCGGGTTTTATCAAATAAAGCAAGAAGCTAGTATTTTAAAAAATATCGCTTTTAATTATCCGAAGAAAGAAAGCTTATTAAATTTCTTAGACTCAAAAAACTTAAACTCAAAAACCACAGCTAATTCGGTTAAAAATACCTTAAACAATATTAATAGTGAAAATAAAATTCAATGGCTTTGGAAATGGTTTTTAGCCTTAGCCATTGTATCTTTGCTTATAGAAATTTTGATTTTAAAATTCTTTAAACCATGACAACGCTGCTAAAATCGGCTACAATTATTGATGCCTCTAGTCCTTATCACCAACAAACTAAAGACATTTTAATTACTGATGGAATTATTACCAAGATTAACGATACGATTACTTCTAAAAAAGAATATCAAGTTTTAAAACTTGATAATTTACATGTATCTGCAGGTTGGTTTGATACGAGTGTTTCTTTTGGTGAGCCTGGCTATGAAGAGCGCGAAACAATTAAACATGGTTTATTTGTAGCCGCTAAAAGTGGATTTACAGCTGTTGCCGTAAACCCGAATACAAACCCAGTAATTGATAATAAATCTGCTGTTGAATTTTTAATTCATAAAGCAAACGGATTTGCTACGAACCTATACCCTATTGGTACGTTAACACAACAAGCTAAAGGTATTGAAATGGCAGAGTTGTACGATATGCAACAATCTGGTGCGATTGCTTTTGGAGATTACAACAAACCTATTGCTAACGACAACTTATTAAAAGTAGCCCTATTATATACTCAAAACTTTAATGGCTTAACAATGAGTTTTCCTAAAAACAAATCTATTGCTAGTGAAGGTGTTGTTAATGAAGGTAAAAACAGTACGCTTTTAGGTTTAAAAGGAATTCCTGCTTTGGCAGAAGAGCTTCAAATTTCTCGTGATTTATTTTTGATAGAATATACCGGAGGGAAACTACATATCCCTACAATTTCAACTAAAAAATCAGTGCAATTAATTAAAGAAGCTAAAAAGAAAGGTTTAGATGTTACGTGTAGTGTAGCAGTTCATAATTTATTTTTAACAGATGATGAATTGCATGAATTTGACGGTAATAAAAAAGTAAATCCACCGCTAAGAACATCAAGCGATATAAAAGCATTACTAAAAGGAATAAAAGAAGGAACGATTGATATGATAACGTCAGATCATAATCCGATAGATATTGAACATAAAAAAGTAGAATTTTCAGAAGCAAAAGACGGAACCGTCGGTTTAGAAAGTGCTTTCGGCGTTTTAAATTCAATTTTAGATATCGAAACTATTGTAAACTGTTTATCTAACAACCCAAAAGAACGTTTTGGAATTGAAAGATCAGTTATCAAAGAAAATGAAAAAGCAAATCTATCAATTTTTAATCCTGATGGATCTTATACTTTTTCTGAAGAAAACATCATTTCTACATCAAAAAACAGTGTTTTTTTAGATAAAGAACTAAAAGGAAAAGTATACGGTATTTATAATAACAATCAATTAATTTTAAATTCATAATATGAGTTTACATTACATCGTAAGAGAACCCAAAAACACAACTACAAATCCGTCTTTATTAATTTTACTACACGGATACGGTAGTAACGAGCAAGATTTATTTTCATTTGCAGAAGAATTACCTGATAATTTATTAATTGTTAGTGCGCAAGCACCACACAGTATGGGCATGGGAGCTTATGCTTGGTATGCTATTAATTTTGATGCTGTTAATGGTAAGTTTTCCGACTTAGTTCAAGCAAAAGAATCAGTAGATGAAATTGCTTTATTTATTGATGAAATAAAAAACAAATACAACACAAATCCTGATAAAACATTTCTTTTAGGTTTTAGTCAAGGAGCTATTTTAAGCTACGCACTAAGTTTTAATTACCCTAATAAAGTGCAACATGTAATTGCTTTAAGTGGTTATATTAACGAAGAATTACTACCTAAAGAAATACCAAATACGATTACTACAGGTTATTATATTTCTCATGGAACCGTAGATCAGGTATTACCTATCGATTGGGCTCGAAAAGCGCCACAAATTTTATCTGACAATAAATTACAAAGCGAATATTCAGAATATCCGGTAGGTCACGGAGTGGCCCCTCAAAACTTTTATAGTTTTAAAAAGTGGATCGAAAATCGTTTGTAAACATTTAATTATTATTTTTAAGTAAAAAGGAATATTTTTGTATTCTAAAGAGTCAACATGGATTTATTAAATCAAGATGTTCTATATTTTTGGAGCACACCGTTTTTTATTTCAATAATTTTAATTGAAATATATTTTAGTTACAGATCGAAAAAGAAAAACTACGATTTTAAAGATACTTCTACGAATGTTTATTTTGCACTAATTAACTTTAGTTTAGACCTATTAATGAAAGTAATCTCTTTTGGTGTAATGGGAATTTGCTATTATTATCGAATTGTAGATTGGGAATATTTAGGCATAGCTTATTGGTTATTTGCCTTTATTGGTCAAGACTTTTTATATTATATACATCATTATGTAGATCATCATTCAAGGTTTTTTTGGGCGGTTCATGTAACACATCACAACTCTGAATATTATAATATTTCAACAGGCTTTCGTTCACCTGTATTACAGCCTTTATTTCGTTATATGTTCTTTTTACCTTTAGCTTTTTTAGGAGTTGAACCTTTACATATTATGTTTGCGTATGCATTAAATCAAATTTACGGTACTTTATGTCACACAAATTTCATAAAAAGTAAATTAGGTTTATGGGGATTCTTCTTTGTAACTCCTTCGCATCATAGAGTTCATCATGCCTCAAACACCAAATATTTGGATAAAAACATGGGAATGGTTTTAATTATTTGGGATCGTATGTTCGGAACATTTCAAGCTGAAGAAGATGAAGTAACTTACGAAAAACTACGTTACGGATTAACCTCTCCGCTAGAAGATAAAGGTCCTATTAATATTATTTTTCATGAATGGAAAGAGATTTTTAAAGATTTCTTTAATAGAAAAAAACATTTACCGCTAGGAACTCGACTTAAATATGTTTTTATGCCTCCAGGCTGGAGTCATGATAACAGCTCTAAAACAAGTAAAGAATTACAAGCTGAATTATCAGCTGAACAAAAATAAAAAAACCGAGCTTTAAGCTCGGTTTTTTGTTATCTTAAAATCTGTTTAGCGTGTTCTTTTGTTTTTACTTTACTTATTATATCTTCAATAATTCCGTTTTCATCAATTACAAAAGTCGTTCTGTGAATTCCGTCATATTCTTTTCCCATAAACTTCTTTGGTCCCCAAATACCAAAAGCATTAATTACCTCTTTAGATTCATCTGCTAATAACGGAAAAGGTAACTCATGCTTATTTTTCCAATTTTGTTGACGCTTTGCAGAATCTGCACTAGCTCCTAAAACCTCATAACCTTTTGCTAAAAAAGATTGATAATTATCTCTTAAATCACACGCTTCATTTGTACAACCTGGTGTGCTTGCTTTAGGGTAAAAAAATAAAACTAACTTTTTACCTTTATAATCTGTAAGTTTTACTGAATTTCCTTTTTCATCAACAGACTCGAAACTTGGTGCTTTATCTCCTATTTTTAATGTTGTCATAATTCGTATTTTTGTCGATATAAAGATAAAGAAAATGACCAAGGCAAACAAAGTTCAATTTGTGATAGATACATTAGAGAAATTGTATCCAGAAATTCCAGTTCCTTTAGATCATAAAGATCCATACACCTTACTTATTGCCGTTTTATTATCTGCGCAATGTACTGATGTTCGTGTAAATAAAATTACACCTCTTTTATTCGCTAAAGCGGATAATCCTTACGATATGGTAAAAATGACTGTAGAAGAAATTAAAGAAATTATTAGACCTTGTGGTTTATCACCAATGAAATCGAAGGGAATTTATGGCTTATCTAAAATATTAATAGAAAAACATAACGGGCAGGTGCCTGAAAGCTTCGAGTATTTAGAAGAACTGCCTGCTGTGGGCCATAAAACTGCCGGCGTAGTAATGAGTCAAGCTTTCGGTGTTCCTGCTTTTCCGATAGATACGCATATACATAGATTAATGTATCGTTGGAATTTATCTAATGGCAAAAGTGTAAATCAAACCGAAAAAGATGCAAAACGTTTATTTCCTAAAGAAATTTGGAATGATCTTCATTTACAAATAATTTGGTATGGTCGAGAGTATTCTCCTGCTCGTGGCTGGGATTTAGAAAGTGATATTATTACTAAAACAATAGGGCGTAAAACTATTTTAGATGAATATTATAAAAAAAGAGCATAAAAAAGCTTCAACTAATGTTGAAGCTTTTCCTCTCTTAATTCAAATTCAATTCAATGAGATAGTTTGATTTGGTTTTAACTACTTGTAAAGATTTAGAAAAATTAATCAAAAATTGAATTGTTTCGTGTTTAGGTTTCATAATAAAATCCGAAGATTTCCCTGTGTAAATTTGCATCATATATTTCCCTTTATATATTTTGTTATCAAGTATTTAACGATGCTTTTTTACTAATATTGTCTAATTTACTAAAATTATTTTATTTTTCTCTATTATTTTTCTTAAATTAATTAATGCGTATCTCATCCTTCCTAAAGCAGTGTTGATACTCACTCCTGTATTCTCTGAAATCTCATTAAAACTCATATCGTTATAAATACGCATTTTTAAAACTTCTTTTTGTTCTTCTGGTAATTCTTCTACTAAATCTCTAACGTCAGATAAAATTTGTTCTTTAATAATTTTATTTTCAGCATTTAATGCTCCATCAGTTAATACCGAAAAAATATCAAAATCATCTGTATTGTTAAAAGTTGGCATTCTATTATTTTTTCTAAAAAAATCGATAATTAAATTATGAGAAATACGCATCACCCAAGGTAAAAACTTTCCCTCCTCGTTATAACGACCTTTTTTAAGTGTTTTTATCACCTTAATAAAAGTGTCTTGAAAAATATCTTCTGTAGTATCTCTATTTTGTACTTTGCTATATATAAAACTATATAATCTTTGCTGGTGGCGTTTAATTAGCAACTCTATTGCTAATTCTTTTCCATTAATGTAGTCTCTTACTAAAGCGCTATCGCTTACAACATCTCTATGCATCATAATTACTTTTTTTAAGAACGTTGTTAAACATTCTTTCGTTAAGGGGTATATCTTTAAAAGTAATTATTTAGCTATAGGCTTTTATTTATTGATTAGTAACTAGTTACAAATATTGTTTTTTTTTTTTATAAATACAAGTATTAAATTAGTTTTATATTTATTTTTTAAAAAAAAGAACAAATTATTTTCTTCATTGGTTTACAAAAATGGTATTTTTATACATTATTTTTTTATAGATGAAAACAGATATTTCTACCGTTAATGCTAAGGAAAACATTATTATAAAAGGGGCTAAACTACACAATTTAAAAAATATTGATGTTGTTATTCCTAGAAATAAATTAGTTGTAATAACTGGCCTTTCTGGTTCCGGAAAATCATCTTTAGCTTTTGATACTTTGTATGCCGAAGGACAGCGTCGTTATGTAGAAAGTTTATCTTCATATGCACGTCAGTTTTTAGGAAAACTACACAAACCTAAGGTAGATTATATAAAAGGAATTGCTCCGGCAATTGCAATCGAGCAAAAGGTTAACTCAACAAATCCAAGATCAACCGTAGGTACCTCAACCGAAATCTACGATTATATAAAATTATTATATGCACGTATTGGTAAAACTATTTCTCCAATATCTGGTAATGAAGTAAAAAAACATACCGTTTCTGATGTAATAAACTTTGTTAAAAATTTCGAAGAGCGTACTAAACTTTTATTACTTGCGCCAATTGCCATAAATGAAAACAGAGATTTAAAAACTGTTTTACAAGTATTAACGCAACAAGGTTACGCGCGATTAAAACACAAGGATACTGTTTTAAGAATTGATGATTTTCCTATTGAAGATTATAATGATGAAGCATTATTTTTAGTAGTTGATCGAATTGTTTTAAAACACGAAGAAGATTTTTACAATCGTTTAGGTGACGCCATTCAAACGGCATTTTTTGAAGGTAAAGGGTTCTGTTTAATAGAAAACTTAAACACCAATACCGTTACTGAATTTAGTAATAAATTTGAGTTAGATGATATTACTTTTTTAGAACCGAATACACATTTATTTAGTTTTAACAATCCATACGGAGCTTGTCCTACTTGTGAAGGTTACGGAAGTGTAATTGGTATTGATGAAGATTTAGTGATTCCGAACACCGGATTATCAATCTTTCAAGATGCTATTTTTCCTTTTAAAACTGATGCTTACAAAATATACAAAGAAGAGTTAATTTTAAATGCTGAAGCTTTTGATATTCCTATTCATAAACCTTGGTTTGAATTATCAGAAAAACAAAAAAATATTGTTTGGAACGGAACTAAAAAGTTCGATGGAATACATGATTTATTTAAAAAATTAGAAGAAAAAAGTTATAAAATTCAAAACAGAGTAATGCTTTCTCGCTATCGCGGAAAAACAACCTGTACCGATTGTAACGGAAAACGATTACGTAAAGAAGCAAACTATGTTCAAGTTAACAATAAAATAATTTCTGACTTAGTTACACTTCCTTTAGATGAGTTGGCTGTTTTTTTTAAGAACATAAACTTAAATGAAAACGACAAAAACATTGCTAAAAGATTACTTACGGAAATTAATAATCGTTTGCTTTTTTTAACTGATGTTGGTTTAAAATACTTAACCTTAAATCGCACATCTAATACACTTTCAGGTGGAGAAAGTCAACGTATAAACTTAGCCACTTCTTTAGGAAGTTCGCTTGTAGGGTCTATGTATATTTTAGATGAGCCAAGTATTGGTTTGCATCCTAAAGATACAGAAAGACTTATTGAGGTTCTTAAAGATTTACGCGATTTAGGTAACACTGTTATTGTGGTTGAGCATGATGAAGATATTATGACGGAAGCCGATTATATTATTGATATTGGCCCTGAAGCAGGTACTTATGGCGGACACGTAGTTGCCGAAGGTACTTTTGATGCTATTATGAAATCAGATTCGTTGACGGCTAAATATTTATCAGAAGAATTAAAAATTGATATTCCAACTTCTCGCAGAACATCAAAAAACACCATTAATATTATTGGTGCACGAGAAAACAATTTAAAAAATATTGATGTTTCTTTTCCTTTAAATAACTTAACGGTAATTACAGGGGTTTCAGGTAGTGGAAAAAGTACGTTGGTTAAGAAAATTTTATATCCTGCAATGCAGAAAAAGCTAAACGGATATGGAGATAAAGTTGGCCAATACACCAACATAACAGGAAGTTTTGATACGATAAAACATATTGAATTTATTGATCAAAATCCGATTGGTCGCTCATCAAGATCAAACCCAGTTACCTACTTAAAAGCGTATGATGATATTCGAAAATTATTGTCTGATCAAAAACTATCTAACATAAGAAATTATCAACCAAAACATTTTTCTTTTAATGTAGAAGGTGGTCGTTGCGAGGTTTGTAAAGGAGAAGGTGAAGTTACGATTGAAATGCAATTTATGGCCGATGTGCATTTACAATGCGATACTTGTAACGGAAAACGCTTTAAAAAAGAAGTGTTAGAAGTAACTTTTGGAGGGAAGTCTATTGATGACATTTTAAATTCAACTATTGATGATGCTGTTGCTTTTTTCTCGGAACACGAACAACCTAAAATTGCTAAAAAATTAAAACCTTTGCAAGATGTTGGTTTAGGGTATGTGCAATTAGGACAATCTTCATCAACTTTATCAGGTGGAGAAGCACAACGTATAAAACTAGCCTCATTTTTAATAAAAGGAAACACAAAAGACAAAGCTTTATTTATTTTTGATGAACCTACAACCGGATTGCATTTTCATGATATTAAAAAGCTATTAGCATCATTTAATGCTTTAATTGAAAAAGGACATTCGATAATTGTTATTGAACATAATATCGAGTTAATTAAATGTGCCGATTATATTATCGATCTTGGTTTAGAAGGTGGTAAAAATGGCGGGAATTTAATTTTTACTGGAACGCCTGAAGAGTTAGTTAAAAATAAAGCATCTTATACCGCTAAGTATTTACAAGAGAAACTTCAATAATAAACAATTACTTTTAACTCAATATTCGCTATTTCATAAACTGTTCTTAATAAAAATTAATGTTACCAATATTGGTATTGATGACAATTGATGCTTCGCTCTTGTTAATGTAATAATTATCTTCTAAATCATTCATATATAGATATTAATTACTAGACGTTGTTTTTTCTTGCGCAAAAAAAAGTTAAACTCATAAAAGTAAAAACACTTACAATTCTTCTATTAAGAATATTTCTTTGTAAAAAAACTATTTATTTTAAATCAATCTAAATAAAATTTATATTTTTGTCGGAAATTAATCCAACAAGAAATAAATCATAAAATGAAAAACTTACAACTTACTTTTTTATTTGTTTTCATTACAAGTATGCTACAAGCACAAACAAAAAACGTTTTTTTGGATCGTGCTTTTTGGAAAACAAAACCAACAGTTGTTATTATTGATCAAAAAATAAAAGAAAATAACAACCCAAGTGCATTAACATCTAATGGATTTGATGCTGTTGCCAATGCTATTTTAGCGGAAGCCCCAAATACTGCTATAAAACACCTTCTTAAACAAAAAGGTAATGATGTAAATAAGCTAACACACGATAAAAGAACTTACGTGTTTTGGGCTGCTTATAAAGGTAATTTAGAATTAGTTAAACATCTTATTGATAACAAAGCTCGATTAGATTTAAAAGACTCTCATAATTTTTCACCGTTAACTTTTGCTGCAGCAGCAGGACAAACCAACACAAAAATATACGATGTGCTAATTAAAAACGGTATCGATATTAAAAATGATGTAAACGAAAATGGTGCTAATGCGTTATTACTAGTAATTCCTAATTTAAAAGATTTTGCCTTGGTTGATTATTTCACTACAAAAGGATTATCTCTTACTAGTTTAGATAATGATGGTAACGGAGCTTTTAATTATGCTGCCAAAAATGGAAACAAAAAAATAGCTGAATTATTAGTAAAAAAAGGAATATCATATAAAAATCTAAATAAAAATGGTGGAAATGCCTTTTTACTAGCTTCAAGAGGTTCTAGAAGTGGTTATAACTCTTTGGCATTTTTTAAATATTTAGAAAATCTAGGCATTAACCCTAACATAACTAATAACGAAGGTAAAAATCCTATTCATAATTTAGCATATGGAAATAAAGACATCGCTACTTTTAATTATTTTATATCAAAAGGAATAGATATCAATAAAGCAGATGCTACTGGAAATACTCCTTTACTAAATGCAACTAGAAGAAACTCTTTAGAGGTAATTAAGTTATTAGCTTCAAAAACTAAAAGTATTAACCACACTAATAAAGAAGGAAAATCTGCCCTTACAAATAGCTTAAGCAACAGTATAGCGGTTGTTAATTTTTTATTAGAAAAAGGAACAAAAACGAGTATTATTGATGCTAAAGGAAATTATTTAAACTATTATTTATTTAAAACTTTCAACGCTAAAAAAACAACAGAATTTCAACAAAAATTAAACCTTTTAAAAGCTAAAGGATTAAATGTTGAAGAGACACAAAAAAACGGAAATACGTTATTTCATTTAGCTGTTAAAAAACAAAGTATTGCAATGTTAAATTTAATAGCTGAATATAAAATTGATATCAATGCTAAAAACAATAAAGGATTATCAGCATTACAAGAAGCTGTTTTAATTGCTAAAAATGATAAAATCATAAAACATTTACTTAGTAAAGGAGCTGATAAAAATGTAAAAACAGATTTTGATGAAACTTTATATGATTTAGCTAAAGAAAATGAATCGTTAAAAAACACGGATATCAGTTTTTTAAAGTAAACTCAAGTAATTAAACATAAATAAAATGAAAAAAACACTTATAATTCTATTCTTGGCTTTCGGAGCGATGGCTTTTACGACTTCTGATAACGCTACTTATAAATGTATGATTCAATTAAAAAATTATACAGGCGAAGGTGCTTACATTACTGTTTCTTTATTAAACCCAAATGGCGAATATATAAAAACGCTATATGTACAAGGTGATGATGAAGATTGGTATTCGGATATAACAGAATGGTGGAAATTTCAAGGTACAAAAAGAGCCGATATAGATGCAATAACAGGAGCTACTGTTAGTGGAGGTAATAGAACTATTAGCATTCTTAAAATTCCGGAAAGCAAATTTAATAAAGGTTATAAAATTAGATTTGAATCTGCCGTAGAAGATCAAGAATATTATAAAGATGATGTTGAATTTGAACTTACTACAGAAAACGTAAAAACCAAGATTGAAGGAAAAGGATTTATACGCTACATCCGCATGATTCCGCAATAATTAGTAAAATAATTTTTAATGAAATTAACTACTTCTGTATGGAGGTATAGCCATTTAACATTGGCTATATCTTCATCTATTTTTATACTTATTGCAGCTGTAACCGGTATTATTTTGAGTTTCGAACCGATATCGAATCAATTAAAACCCTATGCAATAGCTACAGATAATGTTTCTATTTCTCAAACAATTTCTTCTTTAAAAAAAGAATACAAAGAGGTAATTACTTTAAGCGTTAATGAACATAATTTTGTTACAGCGACCGTAATTACTAAAAACGGAAAAAATGAAACATTTTACATTAATCCTATTACAAGTAAAAAAATAAGTAGTGTTGTTTCTAAAGCATCTATTTTTAAATGGACAACCAATTTACATCGTTCATTATTTTTAAAATCTACCGGTCGTTTTTTAGTTGGTTTTTTCTCTTTCCTCCTATTGTTAATTATTATAACAGGAAACATTCTTATCATTAAAAGACAAGGCGGAATTACACGTTTCTTTACTAAAGTTGTGAAGGAAGATTTTAACCAATATTATCATGTAATTATAGGTCGATTTACCTTAATTCCTATAGTAATAATTACAGTAACCGCTGTATACTTATCTCTAGAAAAATTTTCTCTTTTACCTGAAAACAACATTAACCATACTTTTGATTTTTCAAAGATTTCTTCGGATAAAAAAATTGCCCCTGAGGAATTTTCAATTTTTAAAAATATTCAATTAAATGAAGTTAAAAGCATTGAATTTCCTTTTTCTGACGATGTAGAAGATTATTTTTTCTTAAAATTAAAAACCAAAGAATTGATTGTTCATCAATATTCTGGTGAGATTATAAGCGATAAAAACTTGTCGTGGGTTCATATTTTATCAGATTGGAGTTTGTTTTTACATACGGGCAGTGGTACTATTATTTGGTCAATAATTTTACTCTTATCCTGTGTTTCAATTTTATTTTTTATCTATTCTGGTTTTGCAATGACGTTAGAAAGAAAACGTAAAAGCTCATTACCTAAGAACAAGTTTAAAAAAGAAAATTCAGAAATTATTATATTAGTTGGCTCAGAAACAGGCAGTACTTTTAGTATTGCGTCTTCTTTATACGATGCTTTAATTTCTAATAAAAGAACTGTTTTTATAGACCATTTAAACAACTACACATCGTATAATAAAGCTACAAAATTAATTGTTTTAACCGCAACTTATGGAGAAGGACAACCTCCTTCAAATGCAAATTACTTCCTAACGCTAGCTGCAAAAATTAAACAGCCAAATTCCATAAACTATGCTGTAGTTGGTTTTGGTTCATTAGCATATCCTGAATATTGTAAGTTTGCTATTAAAATTGATAACGCATTTAAAAAGAAAAAGCACTTCTCTCCTACTTTACCGCTTTATAAAATTAACAATCAAAATTTTAATGATTTTAAAACTTGGGGAATACAATGGAGTCAAAAAACAAATATCAACTTACAACTAAAACAAAAACTAGTTAAACCTAAAAAGCAGCAAGCTTTTTCGGTAATAAATACTACTGAATTAAACACAGATGCTTCTTTTTTAATCCGTTTAAGACCTCTTAAAAAAATGCGCTTTTCATCTGGTGATTTACTAGCAATCACTCCTAAAAACGATAACATTAAACGCTTATATTCTGTAGGTAAAATTGACAATGATATTTTATTAAGTATCAAGAAACACGAATTTGGTGTTTGCTCAAATTTACTTTTCAATCTTAAAACAGCAAACACTTTACTTGCTAGAATTGAAAGAAATAAAGCATTTCATTTCAATAAAAAATCAAAAAAAACAATTCTTATAGCAAACGGAACAGGTATTGCTCCTTTTTTAGGAATGTTACACAATCCTTTAAAAACTCATTTATTTTGGGGAGCAAGAACTAAAGAGTCTTTAAAAATGTATGCGCCGTTTTTAACAAGTTTAAATGAAGAAAATATTCATACGGCCTACTCGCAAGAGCAAAATAAAGAATATGTACAAGATCTTATTTTAAAAGAACAAGCCTTAATTGCATTAACATTAAAAAATAATGGAACCATTATGATTTGCGGATCTATCGCTATGATGAACGGTGTTTTAACTATTTTAGAAAAAATTTCTTTAACTCAATTAAATACTCC
>CAXHZZ010000042.1:0-19481 GCA_964021635.1 uncultured Tenacibaculum sp. | reverse complement strand
GTTCATTGACATTAAGGTTTTAACACCTTAAAATGGTATAAAAATTATACCTGTTTACAAATTTTAATCCGTCTTCGTAATTATTATTACGTAGGCACAAAACTATATTCAGAATGAAAACAGAATTAATAATTCGTTCAAATTCTTCTGATATTGATTTCGCCTTACTAAGAGATGGTAGACTTATTGAATTAAACAAAGAAACAAGCGATAATAAATTTTCAGTCGGAGATGTTTTTCTAGCAAAAATAGGAAAAGTGATGACTGGTTTAAATGCTGCTTTTGTAAATGTTGGTTATCCTAAAGATGGTTTTTTACACTATCATGATTTAGGACCACAAGTACAATCTTTAAATAAATTCATTAAGAAGGTAAGCACAGGTAATTATAAAGAATTCACTTTAAAAAACTTCCGTCCTGAAAATGATATTAATAAGGATGGGAAAATTAACGATGTACTAAAATCAGGTCAAAATTTATTAGTACAAATTGTAAAAGAACCAATATCTACCAAAGGTCCGCGTATTAGCTCGGAACTATCAATAGCTGGTAGGTTTTTAGTTTTAGTTCCTTTTTCTAACAGAGTATCTGTATCTCAGAAAATAGCAGATCCAAAAGAAAAAGAACGTTTAAAAAAATTAGCAAAAAGCATCAAACCAAAAGGGTTTGGGCTTATTTTACGTACTGTTGCCCAAAATAAAAAGGTAGCAGAACTAGATAAAGATTTACAAAATTCACTTGAACGTTGGGAAAAAATGTGTAATAGCATTGCTAACAAAAACACGCCAACAAAAATATTAAGTGAGTTAAACAGGGCATCTTCTATTTTAAGAGATGTAATGAATGATTCTTTTACAAGTATTGTAACCAACGATAAAGATTTAATGGTTGAAATTAAAGAGTATTTGCAAGAAATATCTCCTGATAAAGAAGGTATTGTAAAACTTCACAAGTCTGATACTCCTATTTTCGAAAAATTTGGTATTGAACGCCAAATAAAAACATCGTTTGGTAAAACAGTTTCTATGAGTAAAGGTGCGTATTTAGTTATTGAACACACCGAAGCTTTACATGTTATTGATGTAAATAGTGGTAATCGCTCAAACAAAGCTTTAAGCCAAGAAGAAACTGCATTAGAAGTTAACTTAATTTCTGCTACAGAAATAGCACGACAGTTACAACTGCGTGATATGGGTGGAATTATAGTAGTTGACTTTATTGATATGAAGAGTACTGAAAACAGACAGAAATTATATCAGCATTTAAAAGATGCAATGTCATTAGATCGTACAAAACACAAAATTTTACCTCCGAGTAAATTTGGTTTAGTACAGATTACAAGACAACGTGTACGACCTGAATTAGAAATAAAAACACGAGAACCAAACCCGAATAAAAACGGAGAGGTTGAGGCTCCTATTGTTTTAGTAGACAAAATAGAAGCTGAATTAGAACGCATATTAAATAGCAATAAAGATTATAAGGAAATTACGCTAAATGCACATCCTTTTATAGCTGCTTATTTAACTAAAGGCGTAAACTCTATTCGTTTTAAATGGTATGTTCAACACAAAAAGTGGATTAAAATATTACCTAGAGATGCATACCAATACTTACAGTATAAATTCTTTTTGAAAAAGAAAGGAAGTAAGTAAGGCAATCTTATTATGAAATAAAAACCCGTTTCTTTCGAAACGGGTTTTTTTGTGTTTTAAAACCAAAAACCTAAATTAAATAACCAATACTTTTCATTATGATCTGGCGACCAGGTGTATTTTAATTCTACAGGGCCCAAAAACGTCTCTACACTATAACCAAAAGCATAGCCAGATTTTGTGTTTTTAAACAGATTAGCATCAGAAAAAACGTTTTCATCTACTCTAGCGTAATTAGCAATAAAAGAAGCATAATGCTTTTCTATAACTTGATACCTAAAATTGAACTCTGATTTTAAAAAAGATTGATCGCTTAAAACCCCTGTTTCATATCCGTAAAAGGGTTTGAAATTATTAATATAATTTTGGTTATAACCTCCCAAACGATAATTAAACATTAAAGATGTTTTATCTCCCAACGTATAACCTGCTTGTGATGTATATTGAAATGTTAATTTATTATAGAAAGTAGTTGCAAAACCTAATGTTCCACCGGCTTGAGAAAATTGCTGAAAAGGTTCGCTATTTGGTGCTAATCTTGATAATTTATCATTTCTATCTGACCAAACAAACCACTTTAAACCAACGTCTGCATAAAAACCTTTTGTAGGAAACATCTCTTTATTATAAGTATCTAACTTTAAAAAGGCGTACGTATTTATATAATTACTATCATCAAAAAATGTTTCCTGACCATTGCTTAAAATACTACTTGATTTTATTTCTATTTTCTTTTGCTCAACACCTACCCCAACTGCAAATTTTTTATCCATTGTTGTTTGTAAGAAAAATGAGTTTGTAAAATCTGCATACCTTACATCTATCAAATCAGCATTAAATAAAAAATCATTATTAAATGTATTGTATCTAGACCTTACACCGTAACTTGGCAACAAACCATTATCAACAAAATAATGAAAATCGTATCTAATTTTATCTCCAATACCAATATCTAAAGATAGTTCATCGTTTTGAGTTAGTAATTTTTTGTGATTATAGTTTAATAAAACAGCAGATTTGTATAGCAAATCGTAATGCAAACCAAATCTTAAATAAGAATTAACATCATCTTCTTGCACTACTAACTCGAGTTTTTTTCCTTTATAAGATTCTTTAAAATGATAATCAATTCTTTTAAAATTTTTTGAAGCCGTTAAGGTGTTTATTTTTCTTGAGATATCATGATACGAAATACTATCTCCTCGTTTTAATTGTAGTTTACCTAAAATATAATTATTTGTGTAGTTATTATTTCCTTTAATTATAATTCTATCAACCAAAAATTTATTTTTCTTAATCTTTAGTTTTTTTGGTGTTTTTTTATTGTATTGAAGTTTAGCAATACTATCAAAAACAACTTTAAAGGTTTTTGCTGTTTTTTTTCCTTCTTCTATAATTTCTTCTTTTTTATCAAAAGAGATTACATTGTATGTATCAACATTTGGCTTAATATAAAAATTTAATAACTGTATTTGTTTATCTGATTTTTCATACATTTTAAAGTTTACAATTTGCATTAATAAAGAAGCTACTGATGATAGTTCTTTTCTTTTAAGCAATTCTCCTTGAACACTAACTCCAATTATGATGTCCATATTTTTTTTCTTCATAATATCAACCGGAAAGTTATTTACAACACCGCCATCAACTAATAATTGGCCGTCAATTTCAACAGGGTTTAATAATGAGGGAAAAGAACCGCTTGCTCTTAACGCTAAAGGCAAAGAGCCTTTATCTAAAATAACTTCTGCACCAGTTTCAATATTCGTTGCCATACAATAAAAAGGAATTGGTAATTGAGAGAAATCACGAATATCATCAACAGGGGCTAGCAACTCTGTTAAAAAATTTAATATATTTTGTCCTTTAGATAAGCCTAATGGAAGCCCTATTTTTTTTTCTTTTATTGGTAAACTAATAGCGTATTTTTCGCCATACTCTTTATTAAAAAGAGGTTTTTCTCTTCTAGAAATTTTATCTCTTATAATTGTTTCGAAGTCGGTATTTAAAATAATCTCTTCAATTTTATCAGCAGAATATCCAGCAGCATATAAACCACCTACGATAGCCCCCATACTTGTACCACCAATATAATCTATTTGTATACCAGCCTTTTCTAATTCTTTTAAAACGCCAATATGAGCAAATCCTTTAGCTCCGCCACCGCTTAAAACCAAGCCAATTTTTGGTTGATTTTGGGCCAACATTATTGCAGGTAAAAACAATATGATTAATAATTTTTTCATTCTTTTTCTTTTTGATAAAATTGATATACTTTTTGAGCTCTTGAGAAACCAATAACTTCTTTTAACTCATCTAACGTAGCTTCTTTTACTCTTTTTGCTGATTTAAATTTACGCAATAAATTAGTAATAGTTTGTTTACCGATATCAGGAATTTGTTCTAACTCTGATTGGATAGCACTTTTACTTCGCTTATTTCTGTGCAAGGTAATCCCAAAGCGGTGAGCTTCATTTCTTAAAAACTGAATTATTTTTAAACTTTCTGATTTCTTATCTAAATATAAAGGCACTGAATCTCCTGGATAATAAATTTCTTCTAATCGTTTTGCAATTCCGATAATAGCTATTTTCCCTCTTAAATCTAAAGCATCTAAGCTTTTTAAGGCTGATGATAATTGTCCTTTTCCACCATCAATAACAATTAACTGTGGTAACGGTTGCTTTTCATCTAACAAGCGCCTGTAACGACGAAAAACCACTTCTTCCATCGATGCAAAATCATCAGGCCCTTCAACAGTTTTAATATTATAATGACGATATTCTTTTTTACTCGGTTTTCCATCTTTAAAAACCACACAAGCAGCCACAGGGTGTGTTCCTTGAATATTCGAATTATCAAAACACTCAATATGTCTTGGCTCTTCATGCAAACGTAAATCTTTTTGCATTTGACTCATGATTCGTTTTACATGACGATCTGGATCTACAATTTTTATTTGCTTAAATTGCTCCATGCGATAATACTTCGCATTTCTTTCTGATAAATCTACAATCCGTTTTTTATCTCCTAATTTAGGTACAGTAACTTTTATTTGCTCTCCTAAATTAACTTTAAAAGGCACATAAACTTCTCTTGATAAAGAGTTAAATCGATTTCGCGTTTCTACAATAAATAACTCTAACAATTGCTTATCAGTTTCTTCTAGTTTCTTTTTTATTTCTGTGGTGTATGATTGCACAATTGCGCCATTCATCACTTTAAAAAAGTTTGCATAACCGTGAGTTTCATCAGAAATAATAGAAAAAACATCTACATTATTAATTGATGGATTTATAATGGTAGATTTCGCTTGATAATTTTGTAAAGAATCAAGTTTTTCTTTAATTTTTTGTGCCTCTTCAAATTTCATATCCGAAGCAAAATCCAGCATTATGTTTTTAAGATGCTCTAAACTTTCTTTAAAATTACCTTTTAATATACCTCTTACAGCTTTAATATTTTCTTGGTAATTATCTTCAGTTTGATGCCCTTCACAAGGACCTTTACAATTACCTAAATGATATTCGAGACATAATTTATATTTACCTGCTGCTACTTTTGATTTACTTAAATCATACTTACAAGTTCTTAACGGGTACAATTCTTTTATTAAATCTAATAAAGCATATACTGTTTTTGTATTTGTGTAAGGACCAAAATATTCAGAGCCGTCTTTGATGACTCTTCTGGTAGAAAATATTCTTGGAAAACGTTCTTTTTTAATACATATCCAGGGGTAAGATTTATCGTCTTTTAATAAAATATTATAACGTGGTTTGTATTTTTTTATAAGGTTGTTTTCTAATAATAAAGCATCTGTTTCTGTATCAACAACAACATGTTCAATACGAACAATTTTTCTGACTAAAATACGAGTTTTAGCGATTTCATGGTTTTTGTTAAAATAAGAAGAGACTCTTTTTTTTAAATTTTTTGCCTTACCAACATAAATAATCACATCTTCTTTATCAAAATACTGATAAACACCAGGCGAATTAGGTAAGGTTTTTACTTGAAGTTCTAATGAAGTTGGCATACAACGAAAATACAATTTTATAAAGATATTTAAGTAGCTATATGTACATTTACACTAATATTTATTTACCATAAAATGCAACAACCCATTCAGTTTTACAAAGAAGAGATCAATAGTTTAAATACCGTTTTAACTGCGTTAAAAAAACGTTTACTTATAACTCGTTTGTTACGTCTTTTTGCCTTCTTAACCATTTCTTTCTCAGCCTATTTAGCTTTTACAAAAAACAACTTATTTTTTACTATAAGTGGCATCGCTTTAATCGCTTTTGTTTTTTTAGTAACAAAACACTTACGTTTAAAACAAACAAAAAATCTTTTAGAAGCAAAATTGACTATTAATAAAACAGAAATAGCTGTTTTAAATGGTACATTTTCTGACTTAGATAGTGGAAAAGAGTTTATAAACCCCGAGCATTATTTTAGCAATGATATTGATTTGTTTGGCATTGGTTCTTTCTTTCAATACATAAACAGAACAGCAACCAACGAAGGAAAAAAGTTACTCGCTGCTATTTTAACAAGTAATGATATTAACAGTATTGAAGAAAGACAAAAAGTAACAAAGGAAATTGCGTTAAAAATAAAATGGCGTCAACATTTTACTGCTGTTGCCAGTTTAATAAACACAAAAACAGCCATACCTGTTATTGTAAAATGGGTGCATTCTTATGAGCAGAAACTACCTTCTTTCTTAACACTTTTTTCATATGTTTTTTCTGCTATTTCAATTGTTTTAATTGGCTTATTAAGTTTTAATTTCATTTCATTTTCTATACTTTTAATCTGGTTTATAATTGGCTTAACAACTACTGCTTTCTTTTTTAAAAATATTCAAGAGTTAGCGACTGAAACTACCAAAGCAAAAGAAACTTTTAATCAATACCATCAGTTATTAGCACAAATAGAAAACGAGGATTTTACCAATTCAACATTAAAAAACAAACAAGCAAAAATTCAACAAGAAAACAAAAAGGCTTCTACCATATTTAAAGAGTTTTCTAAAAGATTAGATGCTTTCGATCAACGTAATAATATAATTATTGCTGTTGTTGGTAACGGACTTTTTCTTTGGGATATTCGCAACACTATTAAAATAGAAAAATGGATTGCTACCTACAAAAACACTGTTGAAGAATGGTTTAATGTTGTTTCTTTTTTTGATGCACAAAATTCGTTAGCAAATTTTGTTTTTAATAAACCTGAATATGTATTTCCTACTATAAATAACGAAAAATCAGTTTTAAACGCAAGTAATTTAGGACATCCATTATTAAATACTACAAAAAGGATAGACAATGATTTTGTAATAGATAATGAAGAATTTTTTATTGTTACTGGCGCAAATATGGCAGGAAAAAGTACTTTTTTAAGAGCTGTTTCGTTAGCAATTGTAATGTCTAATACTGGTTTACCAATATGTGCTGAAAAGGTAAAATACAATCCGGTTAAATTAATTACAAGTATGCGAACTTCAGATTCTTTAAACGATGATGAATCTTACTTTTATGCCGAACTAAAACGTTTAAAGTTTATTGTAAACGAAATTAAAACAGAAAATTATTTTATCATTTTAGATGAAATTTTAAAAGGAACAAATAGCATGGATAAAGCCATTGGTTCTAAAAAATTCATTGAAAAACTAAACAAATCAAACTCTACCGGAATAATCGCCACACACGATGTTAGTTTATGTGAATTATCAGCAGAATATACCACCATTAAAAACTATTATTTTGATGCTGAGATTATAAATAACGAGTTACATTTTGATTATAAAATGAAAAACGGCGTGTGTAAAAACATGAACGCTTCATTTTTATTAAAGAAGATGGAAATTGTTTAATACCTTTACAAGATGAGCAAACTTATTGATAATTTTGGCAGACAGATTAGCTATGTTCGATTGGCAGTAACCGATCGTTGTAACCTTCGTTGCCAATATTGTATGCCCGCTCATGGTATAGATATTGTGCCACGAAAAGAATTATTAACATACAAAGAAATGTATCGCCTTATTCGTGTACTTACCGAATTAGGTGTTAACAAAGTTCGTTTAACAGGTGGTGAGCCTTTTGCTCGTAAAGATTTTATGTCGTTTTTAGATATGTTATCTTATAACGATTTGTTAGAGGAGATAAATATTACTACAAACGGAGCATTAGTTGCTAACCACATACAAATTTTAGAAAAGTTAGAGAAAATAAAAAACATCAATTTAAGTATTGATAGTTTAGACACTCATAAATTTGCGAAAATTACACGTCGGGATGTTTTTCCTGAAGTGTATAAAACTTTCGAATTATTAGAAAACAGCTCTTTAAACTTAAAGTTAAATGTAGTGGTACAATCTGGTTTTAATACTGATGAAATAAATGATTTTGTTGCTTTAACAAAAGATAAAAATATTGCAGTTCGTTTTATTGAAGAAATGCCGTTTAACGGAAAAGGACAGCGAGATATTAAAGAAAGTTGGAATTACAATAAAATTATAGCAGAAATAAAATCTGAGTACACTGTTGCGCCTATTGTTTCAGAAAAATCATCTACCTCACGTAATTTCTCTATCGAAAATCATCAAGGAACCGTAGGAATTATTCCTGCTTTTACACGTACTATTTGTAACGATTGTAATCGAATAAGAATTACCTCAACCGGTACTTTTAAAAACTGTTTGTTTGATGATGGTGTTTTTAACTTGCGTGATTTTATCCGTAAGGGTGCAAGTAACGACGATTTAAAAGAACTTTTTTTATCACTTATAAAAGAAAAACCAGAAAATGGATTTATAGCAGAAGCAAATCGTAAAAAAGGAAATGTTACTGAAAGCATGAGTACAATTGGTGGATAATACTTTATTATGAAGCTAATACATTCTCAAAAAAAATGAGATTGATAGTTTAACTACCAATCTCATTTTATTAAAAGTAAGTATAAAAACTACTCTTAATTTTTATTTATAAAGAAGATTATTTCTCTAAATCATCCGCTAATTTCTCAAAGCTATTTTCTACATCTTTGTACGCTTTTTCAAAACCATCTTTTACATCTTGCCAGTTATCTTCAGTACTATTTCCTAATTTCTCAAAACTTTCTCCTAATGCAGCTCTTTTAGCTTTTAATTCAGCTAACATCTCATTATTTTTTTCTTTAGTATCAGCTTTAGCCTCCTTAAAGCTATTCTCTAAGCTTTCAATTTCAGCATCAAGTTTTTTCATACCTTCATTAACCTCTGTTTCTAAATCAGATTTCTTAGCGTATGTGTAATCTCCTAAATTATCAAAACCTTCTTCAATCTCATCTGCTACATTTTCTATGCTTTCCTTAACATCTTCTACTAATTCTTTAGTATCTTCTGTTATTTGTTCTTTTTTGGTTTTATTATTATCACAAGACACTAATACTAATGATAAAACTAATGTTATAGCTGTTAATTTAATTAATTTCATTTTTTTGTTTTTAAAGTTGATGCCTACTATTTTAAGGATGTTCGGCTTTAATCCTTATGCTGGTACAAAACTAAACAGATAAAAACCGTAAGTATTGCTCAAATAAAAATAAAATTAACTCATTTAAAAAAATAGTATTATTATCTAATCAGAATTAAACATCAACATATTTAATAAAACAACCACCAAACATATATAAACCTACAAAAATGTAAACCTTATATTTTCTGACTAATAAATTCATAACTTTGATTTTTAACAAAAGTGGCATCATTATTAGACCTTTGATAACTTAAAATATGATTTCTGTAAAAGAAGCTAAACATCTAATTTCACAAAACACTCAAGATTTTGGAACAGAAGAAATTCCGTTTATAACATCTGTTGGTAGAGTTTTAAAAGAAAATATTATTGCCGATAGAGATTTTCCTCCTTTCAATCGCGTTGCTATGGACGGAATTGCAATAAACTATTCTTATTTTAAAAACAACCAACGTAACTTTAAGGTTGAAGGAATTCAGCCAGCCGGTAGCAAGCAATTATCTATGCAAAATTCAGAAAACTGTATAGAAGTAATGACTGGCGCTGTATTACCTAATAACTGCGATACCGTGATTCGTTATGAAGATGTTATTATAGCAAACGGAATTGCAACGGTTATTGTTGATGTTATAAATGAACATCAAAACATCCATCCGAAAGGAAAAGACAAAGCACAAGGAGTTGTTTTAATTAGTAAAAACACTATTATTTCTCCTGCCGAAATCGGTGTGATTGCCACTGTAGGTAAATCGACTATTAAGGTCGCCAAACAACCAAAAGTAATGATTATTTCTACTGGTGATGAATTGGTTGATGTGCATGAAACTCCTTTAGATTATCAAATAAGAAAATCTAATGTATACACCTTGATTTCTTTGTTAAATGAACTGAATATTCCTTCTGAAACAGCACATATTACTGATAATAAAACTATTTTAAAAGAGAAGATTGCTGGCTATTTCCAAGAATACGATGTCTTGCTTTTTTCTGGTGCGGTAAGTAAAGGTAAATTCGATTTTTTACCTGAAGTATTAACTGAATTAGGCGTAAATAAGCTGTTTCATAAAGTAGCACAACGCCCCGGAAAACCTTTTTGGTTCGGCATCACAGATGCTTTAGGCAATAATGATCAGCATGTTTATCAGGGTCAAAAAAATAAAACAGTTGTCTTTGCTTTTCCTGGAAATCCGGTTTCTACTTTTGTAAACTGTTTGGTTTATTTTTATCCGTGGTATTATGAATCTGTTTGTATAAACCAAAATGAAAAAACGGCTATTTTAGCTCATGACATAAAGTTTAAACCTAATTTAACTTATTTTTTACAAGTAAAATTAAGCTATCGTTTTGGGCATTTAATTGCTACTCCTATAAAAGGAAATGGTTCTGGAGATTTAGCAAGTTTAGTTGCTGCTGATGGTTTTATTGAAATTCCGAAAACAACACAAATTGAATTTAAATCAGGAAGTACTTTTCCTGTAATTAGATATAAAAAATAACATCTCGATACTAATTTGATTTTCCTGTCGGACATCAAATTCACTCGATTTGACAATACTCTTCGTTTATTTTATAAAATTCCACCTGTCAGTTCGAGTGATTTTACTTAAGTGATAATAGAAATAAAAGTGTATCGAGAACTATTATACATATCAACAAAAATAATAATGTAAATTGTCAGTTCGAGTGGTTTTATTAAAGTGATAATGGAAATAAAAGTGTATCGAGAACTATTATACAATCAATATGAAAACCTATTATGTTTACATCTTAAAAATGTTCTGATAAATCATATTATACTGGTTTTACATCTAACCTTGAAGAAAGATTAACGGAACATAAAGAAGGAAAACACTTAGATAGTTATACGTTTAAAAAAAGACCTTTAAAATTAGTTTTTTATTGTGAGTTTACAAATGTAGCATTAGCGATTGCAAAAGAAAAGCAACTAAAAAATGGTCAAAAATTAAAAAAGAGGCTTTAATAAATGGTGCTTTTGAAAATCTTCCTAATTTAGCAAAGAAGAAGTTTAAATAACTTCTCGATACAATTTTCTCATAAAATAAAAAATCACTCGAAGTGACACTGTCATATTAAAATGAAATAACAATTCAACATGTCAGTTCGAGTGGTTTTATTGAAATGCCAATGGAAATAAAACTGTATGGAGAACAGTAGCGTATAAAAAATGAACAAATTCACACACATAAACGAGCAGAATCAACCTAAAATGGTGAATGTTTCTGATAAGAAAATCACCAAACGAATTGCGGTTGCAAAAGCCACGATGTTTTTAGGATCAGAAATTATTTCTCATTTTAAAAATGAGGACTTAATTACTAAAAAAGGCCCCGTTTTTCAAACCGCAATTATTGCTGGTATTCAGGCTGTAAAAAAAACATCCGATATTATTCCGATGTGTCATCCGTTATTAATTAACGGTGTAGATATTGATATAAATATTATTGACAATGAACAATTAGAGGTTTTTTGTAAAGTAACTATAGAGGGTAAAACAGGTGTTGAAATGGAAGCTTTAACAGGCGCTTCGGCAACTTGCTTAACTATTTATGATATGTGTAAAGCCATCAATCAAAAAATGGTAATTAAAGAAGTGAAATTAGTAGAAAAAACTGGCGGTAAATCGGATATTAAAAATGGATAAAAAACATCAAAAACACGCAAATATCACCAAAAAATTCAATGATAATTTTGCTACCAATGAAGTTGCTATTTTGGGAACTAAATGTGGTGTTATTGCTAATTTAGTTACAAAAGTATCTAGTAAATTATCAAACTATAACTTAGCGTATTTCGATGCTTCTCACGCAAAAAATCTTGATGAAAACATCGTAACCGAATACACCTTTCATCATGAAGGTAATTTACAAGTAAACACAATAGCAACGGTTAATAAGTTTGAGCAGCGTTTACAGTTTATTAATCATGATTTTGTGTTTATAAATGGGAATCATTACCAAGGCACTAAACAAATTCTGATTCTAGATGATGAAAAAGAAGCTTCTATCAAAAAACGTTTAGATCAAATTACTAACATCCAATTTATTGTAAAACTAAATACGGATACTAAGATTTTTGATTGTTTAATTGAAAAATTTCCACTGATAGAAAATACAACTTGTTATACGATTCAAGATGTTGATAAAATTACAAACCACATTCATAATTTAATCAAAGAAAATATTGCACCTGTTAAAGGGTTGGTATTAACTGGCGGGAAAAGTACCCGAATGGGAACTGATAAATCTGAATTAGATTATTATGGAAAACCTCAAAAAGAATACGCAAAAGAACTCTTAGAAAACAATGCTTTAGATACATTTTATTCTGTACAATTACCTTCTAAAAAATCAGCTGAAATTCACGACATTTTTTTAAACCTTGGTCCTTTTGGCGGAATTTGTTCTGCCTTTCAAAAAGACCCAAATTCAGCTTGGTTGGTAGTCGCTACAGATCTTCCTTTTGTAAATAATAACCTGATTCAGTTATTATTACAAAAACGAAACCCGAGTAAAATAGCAACAGCTATTAAAGGAAAAGGTAAAGAATTTCCTGAGCCTTTAATTACCATTTACGAACCAAAGGCGTATACTAAATTGTTACAATATTTAGCACAAGGATACTCATGCCCACGTAAAATGCTAATTAATTCTGATATTGAAATTATAGAAATAGATGACCGTTTAATTAGAAACATTAATACGCCAGAAGAGTTTAAAATTGCTAAAAAAGAGATTTATAAAAATGAATAAATTAGTAATAATAAAAGGCAGTCAAAAACATTTTATTTTTCGATTTATGGCTGCTATTCTTTATGCTTTTGCTGTTTTTATCTTAGTGAAGTTTTTTATAAACACCTCAATATCAACTGTCGAAAATTATACAATTTCCTTTTTACATATTATAAAAATGGAAATTTATATTATAACCCTTGCATTATTAGCTTCTGTTGTAAATAATCATCATTTTAACCTTAAAGAAAATGTGTATCGCAAGTATTATGCTGTTGGTCCTTTTGGTTATGGAAAATGGCAAGATATAAGTAAACTCACTTACACATCAATTTATTTAAACAGTAATGATGTTTACGAGGTAATTATTTGGGATGAAAGTAATAATCGTTTTAAAATTTCATTTCATAAAAAAGAAAATGATGCCATAGAAACGGCAAAACATGTAGCAGATAAGTTAAGCATCGACTTTTATACTAGGAAAGCATAATATTATAAATCGCTCATTTAAACAAAATAAGCGATTTATATGAAGTAATTATTTTTTAGATTTAAGCTTCTTTTCGATCGCTTCAATCATAATATTTGCAATATCTAAACCAGTAGCGCCCTCAATACCTTCTAAGCCAGGAGAAGAATTTACCTCTAATAATAACGGACCTTTATTTGAGCGAATAATATCTACACCAGCAACTGGCAAATCTAAAATTTTAGCCGCTTTAATTGCTAATTTACGTTCATCAGAAGTTATTTTTATTTTAGATGCAGATCCTCCTTGGTGAATATTTGCTCTAAACTCACCTTTTTCGGCTTGCCTTTGCATTGATGCCACTACTTTACCATTTACCACAAAACAACGTATATCTTGCCCGTTAGCTTCTTTAATAAATTCCTGAACAAGAATGTTTGTTTTAACACTTTTAAAAGCATTAATTACACTTTCTGCCGCTTTTGTAGTTTCTGCTAAAACCACACCTTTACCTTGGGTACTTTCTAATAACTTAATTATTAATGGCGCTCCGTTTACCATTTTAATAAGGTCTTTTGTATCTAAAGGAGAGTTCGCAAAACCTGTAATAGGAACTTGTATGTCATTTTTAGCAAACAACTGTGTAGCTAACAGTTTATCTCTTGATTGATTAATTGCATCTGCAGAATTTAAACAATAAGTTCCCATAGCATCAAACTGTCTTATTAAAGCACAAGCATAAAAAGTAACAGAAGGCTTAATACGAGGTATAATGGCATCAAATTCATCAACAATGTTTCCACCACGGTAACGTATTTGAGGCTCTTTAGCATCAAATTTCATGTATGCTTGCTGTACATTAAGAAAAACCATTTCATGACCTCTTAGACGACCAGCTTCCATGATACGCTTATTGCTAAAAAGATTAGGATTACTGGCTAATAAAGCTATTTTTAGTCCTGTTTTTTCTTTCTTAAAAGTGGCGTATTTTTCATCTAAGTCCTCTTCACTAAAAGTTCCTGATAAATACGTTTCTGAAGCGTTTACCAGGTATCCGTTTGACAATGCTTCACGCCCCAACAACATTCTAAATTCCATAGAATCTCTATTGGCTAGCGTTAATTCTATCTCAAAAGTTTCTGCTCCTAAAGTTATAGGTGTTTTTATTACAATACGTGGTTCTGCAATACCTGTTGAACTTTTTATTGAACGTTTTGAATAAATTTTCGATTCGCAAGTTATGCTTATACTTCTATTTCCTTGCAACGGATTAACATCAAAACGTACCCACTCCTCAGTCTCTTTTAAAAAACGTGTTATATTATTTGCTTGAATTGATGATGTTTTTGCGCCAGAATCTACCCTAGCTTTTATGGCTGGTATACTAAAAGATTTAAAAGAACACCACTCTTCACTTCCTATTATTTTTAAATTATTCAATATTATATTTTTATTTAATGTAAAAGTTAAAATTTTAATTATGTAAGCTAAGTTATATTATAGCATAAACATTTCATTCTCTTCAATAAAACTTTTAAATTCTATTGTATAACCGTTAGGATCTTTGACAAAAAAAGAAACATGCTCTCCGTTTTTATCTTTTAAAAATGTTTTAGTTATAATAGTTTCAGCAGACCAACGGTTAATCCTGTCATGCATTTTTTCCCACTCCTCTGCATCTAAAACAACTCCGAAATGAAAAGAAGGCAAAACGTCTTTATCAAATGTGTAGTTGGGTGATTCGAAATTAAATTTCTCTACTAAAACATAGGTTAATTGGTTGTTATATAGATTTACATCTAGCCAGTCATTGGTTTCTCTACCACAGTTTAAACCCAATTCTTCTGTATAAAATTTTTTTGTTTCCTTAATATTTAAACAAGGAAGTGATAAATGAAATATAGACGCCATAATTTTATGCTTTTATTTAGTGTTTTTTGCTCTATAAATATCTTCTTATTTATAAATATACAGATTTTTAATTTTTTAATGAGAAGACGTTTATAAAAAATATAATTTATTTTTTGTTTTGAATCAACTCTATACTTTTATAAAGTATTACCGTATTTGGTATTGTTATTTTTCTATTTCCTTCGGGTATATTTAACAATACATAAAAACCAGTAATATTTTTAACTTCACCAGTTAAATCATATTCTTTATCCATAATTTTTATAGTATCTCCAATACGCATAGGATGGTAAAAAAACAAGATTACACTTGCTGTTAAGTTAGATAAGATTGACCATTGTGCAAAAAAACCAACACCTAATACAGCTAAGATAGAAGAAGCAAAAACCCCTATTTGCTTAAATTCTATTCCTAATATTATAAGAACTAAAAAAAATGCAAATACATAATAAATTAAGTAAAAAAGGTTAAGGATTATTTTTCTTCTATGCGGCTCTATGGCATTTTTAATCACATAACTTTTAGTTATTTTTTTAGTAAAAATAACTAAAACAGAAAGCACAATTAATAATATTAACAACAGAAAATATTTATTTAATAAAAAAGTACTCATTATTGTTTTAATTGCAAAACTATGTTTTTATTCTTTTTGTAATTGATTTTATTTTAAAAAAATTAAATTTGATAAATATTTTAAAATCAATTAATTATGAGACACATATTAATTCCGTATGATTTTTCTGAAGAAGCTATAAATGCTTTAAACTATACTAAAAAACTTTTTAAAGGTTTAGATATTTGTATTTATTTGTTAGATGTTTATATCGCAGAGAAACCACATCTATTAAGTTCAGAAAAAAGTAAAGATTGGTTTAATGAAATGGATAATGAGATTGAAGAAGAATCTAAATACTTAGTTAACATTCTTAACAAAGAAAATGAGAATTTCAAATATCAATTTATTATTAAATCAAACTCGTTAATTAAGGCTATTAAAGAAGTTGTTATTGATAATAAAATAGATTTAATAATCTCTGGTACAAAAGGGGCTAAAAGCCTAAAAGAAACTTTTATAGGCACAAATACTATGAGTATTATTAATAGTATAAGTACCTGTCCACTATTAATGGTACCAACAAACTATAAACACAAACTGTTACATCAAATAATATTTTCCACCAACTACAAAAGACCTTTTAATAATAGAGAACTAAAGTTATTACTTCAATTAAGTATCTTAAAAGATTGCCCTATTGAGGTTATAAATCTTTCTGAAGAATACACGTTGAGTGCAAAACAAAAAGCACATAAGATTCAACTAAGAGAAATTTTTAAAGACTTAGGTGTAGAATATAAAAAAATAGATTGGGATGAATCTGAAACCACAACTTTAGAAAACTATATAACACGAACAAAAAGCGAATTATTAGTTTTAATAAATCACAAGCATAATTTTTTTAATAGATTATTAGAAGAAAATGTCATTAAAAAATCTGCATTTCATAGTAAAATTCCGATGTTAATATTGCCAGAACTATAATCGAAAAAATGTTTTTAAAAACTATTAATAGTATTTGTTTATTTTTATCCTGTCTTAATTAAAATTTTTAAAACTAGTATATTTAACTATATGTTAATATTTTTTTACTTAAAATTTAGTTTACAAACTCGCAAGCTCCAAAACACTTAAACAACTACAAATCAACAACTTTTAATATATTGCATTTTCCACAATCATTTTACCATTAAAAACAATATTGTATTATAATTTAATACTATTGTTCAATATCTTATTATTATCTAAACGCTAACTTTGATTTCTCTCAATAAATAGAGGTAAAAAATTGGAGCTAGAAAAACTATTAAAAGAAACAAAATCAAAAGCTATTTTCCTTTTAAAAGAAGATGGGGAAACTATTGATTTTTATCCTAAAGAAAATGATTTAGGAGATTTACAAGATAAAATAACGGTGTTTAAGACTACTATATTTAACATGAGTAATCATTTTTTTAGTAATTATTTTAACACTAATCTAAAAGAAATTATACTAAAATCAGATAATGAAAACATACTTATTATAAAACACAATGAGTATATATTATGTTTTTTATCTGATAAGAATATAAATATTGGTTTGCTAGAACTTATTTTAAAAAAAGAATTTAACTACTAACATAAAAATAAATTAAAAATGCAAAAAATTTTAGACAATTTAGTAAATAATGTAAAAGAGAACATTCCTGGTTATGTGGCAATTAGTGTTGCTGAAATGGCCTCTGGTGAATCACTTATTTCTGACTCAGCTTTAAGTGGTTTTGATCCTGCATTGGCATCTGCATATAACGTTGAGATCATAAATGCAAAGCGTAAAGCGATGAAAGCTCTAGGGTTAGATGAAAATCTTACAGATATACATTTTAATCTTGAAAATCAGATTCATATAATTAATATTTCTCCTAGTGGTGAATATTTTATTTATTTAGCTATAGATTCTAAGAAAGCTAATTTAGCACTTACTAGAACCCTAGTTAATAAATACAAACAAGAACTAAATAATGAGCTATAATGAAATAAATATAGCCAATTATAATTTTGAGGACACATTTGTTCAATTCATAAATTCTTATCAAGAAGCTTATAAAAACAAAGTTCTACAAAATGCACCTGCCCCCCGAGAAGTGCAAAAAAATACTTCAGAGAAAAGAGATATTAAGACAATACTTGAAGATTTCTTTTTTTCTCCAAAATATGACAACGTGTTAGATGTTATAAGATTTGGAAATAAAAAAACTGCAGAGAATTAAAAAAATGAGAGAAATTCTCGTTATGTAATTTACATGCTATATTTTATTAAAAAACCTCAACTTTAAAAGTTGAGGTTTTTATTTTTGTACTCGAGGCGGGAATCGAACCCGCACTCTCGAAAGAACTGGATTTTGAATCCAGCGCGTCTACCAATTCCGCCACTCGAGCATTAAGTAGAGCGCAAATTTATAAAATATTTTAATTAATTCATTTAAAAATAAGTTTTAAACTCTTAAAATAGTTTTACTTTTGTGTTAACAACAACACTAACTATAAACACAATTTTGTAAATGGCTATAAATCAATTAAGCCCAAAGATTTTTGCTTGTTCTCAAAGTACAGAACTTGCTAAGAATATTGCTAAAGAATACGGAGTAGCACTTGGTAATATCGTAACAACTCATTTTAGTGATGGTGAATTTCAACCTGCTTTCGAAGAATCAGTAAGAGGTAGAAGAGTTTTTCTTATCGGATCAACTTTTCCTTCAGCAGATAATTTAATGGAAATGTTATTAATGTGCGATGCCGCTAAAAGAGCTTCTGCAAGACACATTACAGCTGTAATGCCTTATTTTGGGTGGGCGCGTCAAGACAGAAAAGACAAGCCTCGTGTAGCTATTGGTGCTAAATTAGTAGCTAAGTTATTAGAAACCGCTGGTGCTACAAGAATTATGACCATGGACTTACATGCTGATCAAATTCAAGGATTTTTTGAAAAACCAGTAGATCATTTGTATGCTTCAACAATTTTTCTGCCATACGTAAAAAGTTTAAATCTAGATAATCTTACTATTGCTTCTCCTGACATGGGAGGCTCAAAAAGAGCATATGCCTACTCGAAATTTTTAGAAAGCGATGTCGTAATTTGCTATAAACAACGTGAAAAAGCTAATGTAATTTCACATATGGAAGTAATAGGCGATGTAAAAGGTAAAAATGTAATTCTTGTTGATGATATGATTGATACCGGAGGAACCCTAACTAGAGCAGCTAATTTAATGATGGAAAGAGGTGCAATAAGCGTTCGTGCCATTTGTACACATCCTATTCTTTCTGGAGATGCTTATGAAAGAATTCAGAACTCAAAATTAACAGAGTTAATTGTTTCAGACACAATTCCTTTAAAAAAGAGTATATCTAAAATAAAAGTAGTAACTTGCGCCACTTTATTCGCTGATGTGATGCATAAAGTTCAAGACAATACATCTATCAGTGGGCAATTTTTAATGTAAAATAAATTTAACAAACAAAAAAGTAATGAAGTCAATTACAATCAACGGATCACAAAGAGAAAGCGTAGGTAAAAAAGCAACAAAAGCCTTACGTAATGCTGGAAAGGTTCCTTGCGTATTATACGGAGGA
>CAXHZZ010000041.1:0-20639 GCA_964021635.1 uncultured Tenacibaculum sp. | reverse complement strand
TTACTCATAATTAGGCAGTTTTAACTTTAGCACGTTTTAATCTTCTTTTTACATTTCCTTGAACCACATAATGGTCAATTGTTGGAGCAAAAACGTTCATTAATAAAATAGCTAACATTACTCCTTCTGGATATGCTGGGTTGAATACACGAATCATAATCGAGATAAATCCGATTAAGAAACCGTAAATCCATTTTCCTTTATTCGTTTGTGAAGCAGATACAGGATCAGTAGCCATATATACGGCACCAAATGCAAATCCTCCAACTAATAAATGTTTCCAGAAATCTAAGCTCATTAATCCGTAAAACTTACTTGTTTCACCAATCCATCCTAAATCAACTACTTGATTAAAGATGAATCCCATTACTAAAGCTCCGATTACTGCAGATAACATAATTCTCCAGCTTCCTATCTTTGTAAAGATTAAGAAAAGCCCTCCTAATAAAATTAATAATGTTGATGTTTCTCCTACTGATCCCGGAATAAATCCGAAGAACATATCAGATACTGAATGTGTTAATGGTTGCGATTGCGCTAAACTTCCTAAAACTGTTTCACCAGAAATAGCATCAGCAGTTCCTGCCAATTCTCTTGCGCCTTCTACCCATACTTTATCTCCCGACATCCAAGTTGGATATGCAAAGAATAAAAATGCACGTATTGTTAATGCTGGGTTTAAGATATTCATACCTGTACCACCAAAAACTTCTTTACCGATTACTACACCGAAAACTACGGCTACAGCTAACATCCATAAAGGTAAATCGATTGGTACAATTAACGGTACTAACATACCTGTTACTAAATACCCTTCTTCTACTTCGTGCCCTTTGATTACGGCAAAAATAAATTCTACTACTAATCCTACTACATACGATACAATTACTAATGGTAAAATTTTAACTAAACCGATTAAGAAATTATCCATATTCCAGAAATCTCCACTAAAGAAAGACATTCCTTCTGTAAATCCGTTTACAGCAGCGTTATGTTGATAACCTGCATTGAACATACCAAAGATTAAACACGGTACTAATGCCATAATAACTATGTTCATTGTACGCTTTAAATCATCGGCCGCCTTTATATGAGTTCCTCCGTGAGTTGTCTCATTAGGTAAATATAAAAAGGTGTGGATTGCGTTAAACGCAGGTGCCATCTTAGTACCTTTATATTTTTCTTTTAAATTATGTAAGTTTTGTTTTAAGCCCATATCTTATCCTAGTTCTTCTCTCATTAAATCTAATCCTTCACGAATTATCTTCTGGTGAGGTTGTTTAGATACACAAATAAATTCTGTTAAAGCGAAATCTTCTGGTGCAACTTCGTAAGCTCCTAATCCTTCCATTTCGTCAAGATCTTTGTACATGCTCGCTTTTAATAATTGCATCGGATAGATATCTAAAGGAAACACTTCTTCATACGATCCTGTAACCACAAATGCTCTGTGTTCACCGTTTGTATTGGTGTTTAAATCGTATTTTTTCTTTGGTGTTAACCAAGAAAAAGTAAATGCTCTAGAAGTAGAAACCTTATCAAAAACTGGCTTATTCCATCCAAAAAATTCATAATCGTCTCCTTCAGGTATTGCAGTTACTATATTTTCGTAATATCCTAAATATCCTTCTTCGCCAACCTGCGTACCGCTTAACACGTTTCCGCTAATTACACGCGCATTATCAGCATCTAAATTTCCTTTTACCAAATTAGCAATACTTGCTCCTGCCACTGCAGTAACGTATTGTGGTTTATTAAATTTAGCTCCTGCCAAAGCAATTGTACGCTTTGCGTTAAACTTACCTGTTAATAATAACTCACCGATTACCACTAAATCTTGCGGAGTAACTACCCACACAACTTCTCCTTTATTAATAGGATCTATTTGTGCTATTTGAGTACTTACATTACCAATAGGATGCGGACCAGAAACCTTGTGCAATCCAACTCCTTTTAGCTCTTTAAACGGAGATAAATTTGAGTCTTTTGCGACTGAAACATGTACTTTACCTGCTGTTAACTTTGTTAACGCAGTTAAAGCAGCTTGTAGTTCAGCTTCTTTACCTTTTAGTACATAATCGTAATCTGCTGCTAAAGGTGCACTTGCGTATGCAGATACAAAAATTGCTTTTGGTGCTTGATTCGGATTTGCAACAACATCGTAAGGACGTTGCTTTACAAATGGCCAACAACCTGAAGCAAACAAGTGATTTTTCACTTCTTCACCAGACATTGCATCAATATCTTTTTTACCAAAATCTTTGTATTGCTGCTGTGCATCAGCAGTTATTTTAAATGCTAAAACTTTTCTTCTGTCTCCACGAACGATTTCTGTAACTTTACCACTTACCGGACTAGGAAATAAAATACGCTCATCACTTTTTGAATAAAAAAGTGCTTCACCTGCTTTTACTTCTGTACCTTCTTTTGCTAAAATTTTTGGAATAACGCCATGAAAATCGCTTGGCTTAACTGCAAACATACTACCCAACGAAAGTTCAGTAGTGATTTGCTCTGCGTCGCCAACGAGCTTGATGTCCAAGCCTTTCTTAATACGGATGTCTTTTGACATAGGAACTGATTAAATTGATTTTCTAAAAACACGCAAATTTACAGATTTTCATTTTTTCGGGTAAGTATTTACATTTTTATCTTTTAGATAGTTCTTTATTTATATTTGTTCTAAATAAATATTTGTCTTTGGTCTACATTTTGATACCTTTGCTTTTATGATAAAACACCTTACAACATTACTACTCATCGCATGTTACACAACTGTAAATGCCCAACATATAAAAACAATTCAACTGAGGCCAAAACACAATACAAATCAATATTCAGCAATTGTAAGATTAGGTGAGGTTTTAGAGTTGTCTTTTGATGATTTAGATGCCGATAACAAAGAATACAAGTATAAAATTGAGCACATGACCCATGATTGGAAACCTAGTAACTTAACTTCCAATCAATATATAAACGGATTTAATGAAAATGAGATCATTAATATTTCCAACTCTTTTAACACTTTGCAGCCTTACACGCATTACACTGTTGAAATACCAAATCAGAATACCGTTATTACGAAAAGTGGCAACTATTTACTTTCTGTTTTAAACGATGATTATGAAGTGGTATTTTCTAGGCGTTGTGTTTTTTATGAAGATATCACAACTGTTGGCGTGGCTGTTTTTAGAAGTAGAGACACCAAACACAACATGCAAAAACAAACAGTTCAATTCTCTGTAAATCATCCAGAATTGGTTATTAACAATCCAAACCAAGAAATCAATATTTCATTATTTCAAAATCATAATTGGGCTACCATTATTAATAATATTCAACCTCAATTTATAAAACCTCAACAATTATTATACAACCATACTCTTAAAACTGATTTTTGGGGAGGAAATGAATTTTTAAATTTTGATAGTAAACACATTCGCAGTACAAGTTTAAACATTGCAAAAACCGAAAGAAAAGACATTTACCACAGTTATTTATATACTGATGAACAAAGAGCTGATAAAATTTACACCTACAATCCTGATATTAACGGACAGTTTGTTGTTAGAACTTTAGAAGCAAATGACGCTAAGACTGAAGCCGATTACTCCATGCTTCATTTTTCTTTAGATGCGTTTGAACCTTTTTATAACAAAGAAGTATTTGTATACGGAGCTTTTAATAACTATCAATTATCAGACGAAAACAAAATGAAATACAATGCTGTTGACGAAAGTTATTACGCCGAAATTAAATTTAAACAAGGCTTTTATAACTACAGCTATGTTACTTTAGATAAAAATAATACAATTGATTTACATGAAGTAGATGGCTCTTTTCATCAGACAGAAAATGAATATACTGTAATCGTTTATTACAAACCTTTTGGTGCAATTTACGACAGAGTTATTGGCGTAGGAAATGGTTATTTAAACCAAAACAGGTAATTTACTTTTAAAAAAATTGACAAAAAACCGAAAAAAGTTTATATTTAGGCAATGTTTCAACAAATAACAAAAGGCATAAAAATATCTATAAAGACCACATTTAATGGTCTAATATACCGTGGTTACGAACAATATTATTCTTTTAGCTATTATGTCTTTATCGAAAACAACTCTAAAGACACCGTAAAACTTTTAGAACGTTTTTGGGTAATTTTCGATTCTCTTAACAACACCGAATATGTAGAAGGTGAAGGCGTTATTGGAGAAACTCCTGTTCTTAAACCTAACGAAACCTACAATTACCGATCTAACTGTTTTTTACTTTCTACAGCAGGCGCTATGAAAGGAAATTACAAAATGATTAATCCAGACACCTTAGAAGAATTTCTGGTAATCATACCAACATTTCAACTAACTACCACTCCTACTTTAAACTAATGGCTAAGAAAACCAAAGTTGCAATTATAAAAGAACCTAATTGCTTAAATTGCGGATATCCGTTTTCTCAAAACGAAAAATTCTGTCCAGAATGTGGTCAAAAAAATAAAGGAAAAAAAATTACATTAGCTAGTTTTATTCGCGAAGTATTTGCTGGTTTCTTTTCTTGGGATGCGAAGTTTTGGAGAACATTAATTCCGCTTTTAATAAAACCTGGAAAAGTATCTAGAGATTATATCAACGGAAAAAGAGATCGTTATTCTAATCCTTTTCGATTTTACTTAACCGTTTCTATTTTATTCTTTTTAATTATTGGGATTACCGAAAGCTATGATAAGTTTAAAGAAATGCAGAGCGGTACCAGCCTCAAAAACACTACCTCTCAAATAAAGTTTGACGAAAACGGTATAAAGGCTATCGAGGTGGATTTAGACTCTATTCAAAAACAAATATTTAAAGAAATTAACGAACAAGATTCTACTAAAGCCAATTTAGTTAAGCAAAAAATTGATTCCTTAAAAATTGGCGACAACGCTAAGCAATCAATCGTAAATATTGGGTTTGGTGATTCTAACGAACTTTCAAAAATTATTAAATTTCAAAAAAAACATCCAAATATTTATGTTAATAATGCGTTGGATAGTTTAAAAATGGAAAAAACTTTTACCAATAGATTCCTGTATTCACGCACTGAAGTTTTAAATTCATTTTTATCAAAAAGAGGAGAAACAGATAAATTTTATCGTCAGATATTATCATACGCGTCGATAGCCTTATTTATCTTATTACCACTTTTTACACTGTTCTTAAGAATCATTTACATCCGAAGAAAATATACCTATGTAGAACATTTAGTTTTTGTTTTTCACACCCAAACAGTTTTCTTTTTACTCTCTTCTGTGTTTTATTTGATTGGTTATTTTAAAGAAGCTGAATTTTTATTAGGCGTTTTCTTGTTACTCTTTACCATCTATTTGTTTATGGCAATGAAAAAATTTTATGGCCAAGGTTATTTTAAAACTTTTATAAAATATATTATGGCGAATTTTGTGTTTTTTATGCTTGCCTTAATAGGTTCTTTTATAATTTCGTTTATTGCTTTTGCGTTGTATTAGAAGTATTTTTATTTAAAATATCAATATAACTAACCGTAACTTCTTCTGCTGTTTTTTGTACAGAAGTAACACTTACCGTTTCTACCTGAGTGCGTTTCATTTTTAATGAAATTTCCTTATTTCCTTTTGTTTCATCTTTATGAAAAGCAATTATATTTTCTTGTTTAAAAACAGGATTTTCCGTTTGCCAATCCATAAACCATTCACGTCGTAATTGCTTCACCTCTTCGGTATATAATGTTGATGACGACCATATTTTTGGTGTATTATCTAATTTCTGAAAATACTTTTTATCATCGCCCCAAACCAACTCATAAGCATTTAAGTTCTCTTCCCAATCAACTAAAACAATCGTAAAAGGCTCAATTCCTTCAAAATTAAAATTATTTATAATTTCCACAGGGTTATCAACCTTTAATAGTTGTTTTACAATTACACCTCTACTTAACCTATAACTATCTGCTCGTTTGTGTTTTTCGAAACCACCATTTAGCAAACAAATTAATCGATTTTTATCAGATAAGCCAATCCACGTTCCGCCAGCAAGTTCATCTTTTGGATATATTAATTTTACTCCATCTTGATCATATTCTTTTGGTGCAATAGTTTTTCTTTTTGGGTCTTCGTCTCTATTTGATGTTAATATAAAATCCTGACCTCCTAAAGGCAAATAAGTTACCGTACACATATTCTATTATTTTTTGATAAATGAGAAATTAAAACAACTTAGTAATTCTTAAAATAAATGCTAACTTTGTTCTATATAAAAATTATAGCTTTTTTGATTAAAGCAACAATATAATCATTGCAAATTAATGGCATTAGATTTTGTTTTTTAGCTTTTAATTAAAAATATTTTTTAAACATACAAACAACATACTAAAATGACAAGAGGATTTTTTAATGTTCCAAAAGCAGTAAACGAACCTGTAAAAGGGTATGCTCCTGGATCTCCAGAAAGAGAAGAGTTATTAGCAACATACAAATCGATGTTTAACAGCAACCTTGATGTGCCTATGTACATTAACGGAGAAGAAGTTAGAACCGGTAATACAAAAAACATTACACCTCCACATGATCACAAACATGTAGTTGGTCAATATCATACCGCAGATAAATCGCATGTAGATACTGCAATTTCAACTGCATTAGCTGCAAGAGAAGCATGGTCTAACGTTAGTTGGATGGAAAGAGCTTCTATTTTCTTAAAGGCTGCTGAATTATTAGCAGGACCTTACAGAGCAAGAATGAATGCTGCAACAATGATTGCACAATCTAAAAACGTATTTCAAGCAGAAATTGATGCTGCTTGTGAAATGATTGATTTCTTCCGTTTTAACGTAGAGTATATGACTGATATTTTTAAAGATCAGCCAGCATCTGCACCAGGCGTTTGGAACAGAGTTGAATACAGACCTTTAGAAGGTTTTATCTATGCAATTTCTCCATTTAACTTTACATCTATTGCTGCAAACTTACCAGCATCAGCTGCCTTAATGGGTAACGTTGTTGTTTGGAAACCATCTGATCACCAAGCATATTCTGCACAAGTAATTGTAGATTTATTTAAAGAAGCTGGTTTACCTGATGGTGTAATTAACGTAGTGTACGGAGACCCTGTTATGATTTCTGATACTGTTTTAGCGTCTCCAGATTTCTCTGGATTACACTTTACAGGATCTACACATGTTTTTAAAGAATTATGGAAACAAATTGGTAACAATATTCATACCTATAAAACATACCCAAGAATTGTTGGAGAAACTGGTGGAAAAGATTTTATTTGGGTTCACAACTCTTCTAACCCATTACAAGTTGCAACAGCAATGACAAGAGGTGCTTTCGAATACCAAGGTCAAAAATGTTCTGCTGCTTCACGTTCTTACATTCCTGCTTCACTTTGGCCAGAAGTTAAAAAACATTTAACGGCACAAGTAGGTGAATTAAAAATGGGTTCTCCAGAAGACACTTCTAATTTTGTAAATGCAGTTATTCACGAAGGTTCTTTCGATAAAATTGCAAGTTATATAGATGCAGCTAAAGCTGATAAAGATGCAGAAATTATTATTGGTGGAAACCACGATAAATCTGTAGGTTACTTTATAGAGCCTACTGTAATTGTTACTACATCGCCTAAATATGCAACTATGCATACAGAGTTATTTGGCCCTGTAATGACAGTTTATGTTTATGAAGATGCTGAGTGGGAAGCTTCATTAAAATTAGTTGATGAAACTTCTGAATACGGATTAACAGGTGCTATCTTTTCTACAGACAGATATATTGTTGAAAAAGCATCTAAAGCTTTAGAAAACGCTGCAGGAAACTTTTATATTAACGACAAGCCTTCTGGTGCAGTTGTTGGTCAGCAACCATTTGGTGGCGCAAGAGCTTCTGGTACAAATGACAAAGCAGGTTCTGCACAAAACTTATTACGTTGGACATCTGTTCGCTTAATAAAAGAAACATTAGTATCGCCTACAGATTATAAATACCCTTTTTTAGGATAAGAAAATAAATATATAGTTTTTTAAAACCTCATCAGATTCTGGTGAGGTTTTTCTTTGCCATAAATTCTAGCATTTATTTAACAATATGCACTTTCATTATTATGTATATTTATCAGCATAAAAATCAACACGTAAAAACAACCAAACAATGATAAAAAAAGTGCTACTATTTATAGCTGTAATATTCTTTATTGCCTGTAATACCGAACAAAAAGAAAAGAAAACTTCCTTAAATGTTCCTTTTGAGAAATTTGAATTAGATAACGGATTGCAAGTCGTTTTACATACCGATAAATCAGACCCTGTGGTTGCTGTAGAATTGATGGTTCACGTTGGTTCTGCCAGAGAAATTGAAGGAAGAACTGGTTTTGCTCATTTATTTGAACACTTACTGTTTTTAGAATCTGAAAACCTTGGTAAAGGTGGCTTAGACAAAATGAGCGCACGTATTGGTGGTTCTGGTGCCAACGGATCTACATCAAGAGATAGAACAAACTATTTACAAACCGTACCAAATGATGCCTTAGAAAAAATGATTTGGGCAGAAGCCGATAAATTAGGTTGGTTTATAAACACGGTAACTGAACCTGTTTTGGCAAAAGAAAAACAAGTTGTTAAAAACGAAAAAAGACAAAGTGTTGATAACCGTCCGTACGGATTTAATCAGCAAATAATCGATCGAAATTTATACCCGAAAGATCATCCTTACAACTGGCAAGTAATTGGCTCGTTAGAACATTTACAAAATGCTACTTTAAGCGATGTAAAAACCTTTTTTAAGAAATGGTACGTTCCTAACAACGCTACTTTAGTTTTATCAGGAGATTTTGATCCTGCGAAAGCAAAAGAATGGGTTCGTAAGTATTTTAACGAGATTCCTAGAGGTAAAGAAATTACACCTTTAGCAAAAAGACCAGGGAAAGTTGCAGAAACAAAGTCTTTATATTTTGAAGATAATTTTGCACGATTACCAATGCTAACATTTGCTTGGCCAACGGTTGAATTGTACCATAAAGATTCGTATGCCTTAGATATTTTAACAGACTATTTATCACAAGGAAAAAAAGCACCTTTAAACAAGGTTTTAGTAGATGATTTAAAACTTACCGCAAACACAAGTATGTGGAACTGGTCATCGGAATTAGCAGGGCAATCGCAATTAAGTATCCGCGGATTTAATAATGTTGATTTAAATGAAATTAATGATGGAATAAAAACAGCGTTTAAAAAATTTGAAAAAACAGGTATTTCTGATAAAGACTTAAACAGAATTAAAGCTGGTTTAGAAACTAGTTTTTACAATAGTTTATCTAGCGTGCTAGGAAAAGGAACAAACTTAGCTTCTTACAACACTTATGCCGGTGACCCTGGATTTATCAATAAAGAAATTGATTTAACCTTAAACGTTACCAAAGAAGATGTAATGCGTGTTTACAACACCTATATTAAAGATAAAAACTTCATCGCAACTAGTTTTGTACCTAAAGGAATGAAAAACCTTGCATTAAAAGGTGCTAAAGAAGCAATTATAAAAGAAGAAAAAATTATTACAGGAGCTGAAGAAAATTTTGATGCTAAAATTGCTGCTGAATACGAAAAAACACCTTCTAAAATTAACAGAGCAACAGAACCTGTTTATGGTAAATCTCCTGCTTTAAGTGTACCAAATGTATGGAATGATGAATTAGCAAACGGAATTAAAGTTTTCGGAATTGAAAACAGTGAGGTTCCTTTAGTTCGTTTTAACTTGGTTATTGATGGCGGTCAGTTATTAGAAAAAATCGACAAATTAGGTGTTGCCAACTTAACTGCTCGTTTAATGAACCGCGGTACGAAAAACAAAACCGTGGCGCAGTTAGAAGAAGCTATTCAAGAATTAGGTGCTTCTATTAATGTGTATTCATCTAAAGAAAACATTACTATTAGTGGTACTACCTTAGCTAAAAACTATACAGAAACTATAAACTTGGTTGAAGAAATGTTGCTAGAGCCTCGCTGGGATGCTACAGAATTTGAATTGATTAAAAAATCGGTTGTTGGTAATTTACGCCAGCAAGAGGCAAGTCCTACTACAATAACACGAAATGTGTATAATGAGTTAATCTACGGAAAAGAGAATATTCGTTCTAAAAACACCTTAGGAACTATAACGTCTGTAGAAAAAATTACTTTAGATGATTTAAAATCATATTATTCTAATTACATCTCTCCTTCTGTAGCAAAAATGCATATTGTTGGTGATGTAAATCAAGAAAAAGCGATAGCTTCTTTAAATAACCTAACCACTAAATGGGCTGCAAAAGAAGTAACCATTCCGGTTTACAAAACTCCAGCAGCACCTAATAAGCCTACTGTTTATTTTTACGACGTACCAAAAGCAAAACAATCGGTAATTAGTTTTGGCGCACCAGCTTTAGCAGTAACCGATGAAGATTATTATCCGGCAACGGTTATGAATTACATTCTTGGTGGTGGTGGTTTTGCTTCTCAATTAACGCAAGAGTTAAGAGAAGGAAAAGGATATACGTATGGAATATTCTCTCAGTTTTCTGGAACAAAAGAAGCAGGTCCTTTTACAATTTTTAGTAGAGTAAGAACCAATGTTACCTTAGAATCGGCACAAGCAGTTAAAAAAATTGTTACCGAATACCCAACTAATTTCTCAGAGAAAGATTTAGCAACAACCAAAGGTTTTTTAATTAAAAGTAACGCTCGTCGTTTTGAAACCATGGGAGCAAAACTAAACATGTTAGAAAACATTAGTGCATACAATTTAAGTGCCGACTATGTTAAAGACAGAGAGAAAATTGTAAATGAAATGACCATTGAAAAAGTACAGGAATTGGCAAAAAAATATGTGAATCCTAATAAAATGATTTGGTTATTTGTAGGAGATGCAGAAACACAATTAGACCGTTTAAATGAACTAGGTTTCGGAAAACCTATTTTACTAAACAAAACCAAAGAAGAAATTAAACTTTAATAATAAATAGCGCTATTTAAAACTCGTTGTTCCTTTTGATGAAATTTTGTCAATTCGAGTGAATTTTACGATTGAAATGAGTAAAACTTGTATCGAGAAGCATCCTTTTAACTTCTAAATTAGTTCTCGATATTATTTTTTCTCAAAAACAACTCGAACTGACATTACAAATATCGATTAAAAATAGCGTGTAAATTTTACTACATCATAAAAAAAGCAATCTCAAATGAGGTTGCTTTTTTATTTAATTGCCATTATTTTCTACTAGCTTTGTAAATCATCTATTCTTATAACATGAACTATAAAGACATTATAAAAGAAGCTTTTTTTAACACTAAAAATATTGATGACCAAGGAAAACTAGCTTCTTATATTCCTGAATTAGCAACGATAGATGCCGATAAATTTGGCGTTCATATCTCTACAACATCTAATTTAAAATATGGTTTAGGAGATTATAAAGAAAAGTTTTCTATACAAAGTATGGCTAAAGTATTGTCGCTCTGTTTAGCTTATAAAATATTTGATGGTAATATTTGGGAACGCTTAGATGTTGAGCCTTCTGGCACAGCATTTAATTCGCTTGTGCAATTAGAAAGCGATAACGGAATTCCAAGAAATCCGTTTATAAATGCTGGTGCCATGGTTATTTGTGATATTCTTATCAGTAATCTAAAAAACCCAAAAGAAGATTTGCTTGCCTTTATTAAAAGTCTCTCTGCCAATAACGACATTAGTTATTCCGCTAAAATAGCTGCTTCAGAAAAATCTGTGGGTTATAGAAATGTTGCTCTTTGTAATTTCATTAAATCTCTTGGTAATATTAAAAACGACCCTAATGAGGTGCTAGACTTTTATTTCGATTTATGTTCTTTAGAGTTAAGTTGCGAGCATCTTTCTGATTTGTTTTTATTTTTAGCCAACAACGGAAAAGCACCACATAATAAAAAACAAATATTAACAAAAACTGAATCGAAAAGAATTAATGCACTAATGCAAACTTGTGGTTTTTACGACGAATCTGGTGAATTTGCTTTTAAAGTTGGCTTAGCAGGTAAAAGTGGTGTTGGTGGTGGTATTATAGCCATACTACCAAACGAGTATAGTATTGTGGTTTGGAGCCCGAGATTAAATGAAAAAGGAAATTCTTACAAAGGAATGAACTTTTTAGAACGCTTTACAACCATGACCGAGGAATCTATTTTTTAGTAGAGAAGGTATTATAACAACTTAACAAAAAAGAAAACTATTCATTACTGTCTTTTTACTTTTTTCTATTAACTTCGCTACCATTGATTACTTAGTAGTATAATTTTATTCTTTATACAAATAACTTCAAATAAGAAATAAATGAAAAAAATAGAAGTTGTTGCGGCAATAATAATATTTAATAATTTAATACTTTGTGCACAAAGAGATACAAATAAGTTAAAGTACATATCTAACAAATTTGAATTTCCTGGAGGTAAAATTGAAAAAGGTGAAACAAAAAAAGAAGCATTAAAACGAGAACTTATAGAAGAATTAAATATTGAACCCAATATTAATGACTTGTACCTTACTGTTGTTCATCAATATCCTGATTTTGAATTAACAATGCATAGTTTTATTTGTGAACCTATCTCAATGAATATTTCATTAAACGAACATATTTCTCATCAATGGTTACCTAAAGAAAAACTTTCTAAATTAGATTGGGCTGCTGCTGATTTACCTATCGTTGAAAAATTAATGCACGATGAGTAATTCTTTTGAAAGTAACTTCAAAAAAAGTATTGATACAGGCTTTATAAATAAAGACATTACCTCAGAGGTACTGTATCGTCCAAAACTTTTAGTCAATAAAAAAAAACCTAAAAAAAAGGTCCTCTCTTCTATTCTACATGAATTAAATAATTGTGAAGAATTCTATATTTCAGTAGCATTTGTAACCACAAGTGGAATTGCAGTATTATTAAACACTCTAATTATTTTAGAAGAAAAAGGCATTAAAGGTAAAATATTAGTTTCTCAATATTTAAACTTTACGCAACCTGAAGCCTTAAAAAAACTTCTTTTATTCAAAAATATTGAGTTAAAAGTATCGACAAAAGATAATGCTCATTCTAAAGGGTATATTTTTAAAACAAATAAATATTATAATTTAATTGTAGGTAGTAGCAACCTTACAGCTTCTGCCTTGTCTATAAATAAAGAATGGAATTTAAAAGTTTCAGGTTTACATTCAAGTGAAATTGTCGATAATGTTTTATATGAGTTTGAACAAGATTTTAATAACTCAACAATCGTTTCAAAAGAATATATTGAGCGCTATGAAGTAATTTATAATAAACAAAGAATAAACAACAGGGAATTATCTAACAGCTCTACAGAGTCAATAAATGAGATAATTACACCTAACTCAATGCAAGAAGAAGCATTGTTAAATCTAAAAAGTCTTAGAAAACAAAATAAAAATAAAGCTTTAATTATTTCGGCGACAGGTACTGGTAAAACATATTTAGCCGCATTTGATGTACAATCTTTTAAACCAAAAAAGTTATTATTTGTAGTTCATAGGTTGAATATTGCTAAAAAAGCCTTGGAAACTTTCAAAAAAATTTTCAAAGAGGAAAAAACATATGGTCTGTATTCCGGGAACAAAAAAGAATTAGATAAAGATTTTATTTTTTCTACCGTTCAAACAATTTCTCGCGAAGACCATTTAGATAAATTTCCTAAAAACATCTTTGACTATATTATTATTGATGAAACACATCGTTCTGGCGCAGACTCTTACCTGAGATTAATAAACCATTTTAGCCCTAAGTTTCTACTAGGGATGACTGCTACTCCTGAACGAACGGATGGTAATGATATATTTAGTCTATTTGACCACAATATTGCTTGTGAGATTAGGCTAAACAAAGCAATGGAAGAGGACATGTTAAGTCCTTTTCATTATTATGGAATTACTGATTTAAAAGTAAACAACGAAATTCTTGAAAACACCAAAGATTTTAATTTACTATCAACTGACGAAAGGGTTAATAAAATAATTGAAACAGCTAGGTTCTATGGTACTGATAATGGGATAACAAGAGGTTTGGTCTTTTGCTCTAGAAATGAAGAAGCAAAAAACTTGTCAATTAAATTTAATAAGAGCGGTTTTAAAACAATTGCTTTATCTGGGAATAATACTGAAAATGAAAGAGCTAATGCTATTAACCTATTAGAATCAGATAATATCAATGAAAAGATTGATTATATATTTACCGTTGACATATTTAATGAAGGAATAGACATACCTAAAATCAATCAAATTTTAATGATAAGACCTACGGATTCTGCTATTGTATTTGTTCAACAATTAGGAAGAGGTTTACGTAAAACAGAAAATAAAGACTTTTTAACAATCATAGATTTTATTGGAAATCATAAAAACAGTTATCTAGTTCCTATCGCTCTTTATGGTGATACATCTTATAATAAAGACACATTACGAAAGTTAATATCAGAAGATAGTAAAATGATACCTGGTTCTTCTACAATTAATTTTGATAAAGTTACAAAGGACAAAATTTTTACATCAATCGATAGCGCTAAAATGGACAACTTAGCGGACTTGCGCAAAGATTATGAATTATTAAAATTCAAATTAGGCAGAACACCTATGATGATGGATTTTATAAAACATGGTTCTAGAGACCCTTATTTATATGTAAATAAAGAAAAATCATATTTTAATTTTGTTAATAAAATTGAAAAAAAAACAGCACATACTCTATCCAATAAGCAAAGTAAATTATTAGAGTTATTCTCTAAAGAAATTAACAACGGAAAGAGAATTACAGAATCTGTTTTACTTAAAACATTAATTGAATATAAAAGTATTACTATATCTAATTTTAAGGCTAATATCAAAGAAATATATAAAATTGATACTTCTGAAGAAACTGTAATATCAACAATTGAAAACCTTAATTTCAATTTTATACGAGAAAAAAAGGATAAAAAATTAATTTCTGCAAAAGAAATTTATGATTTAAAAATAGTAGCAGTTAATTCTGATGAAATATATTTAGAATCTGATTTTATTGAGATGCTTAATATTGATGTTTTTAAAAAATACCTATTAGATTCTATAGAGTTCTCTATCTATAATTATGGTGAAAAGTTTAAGTTAGAACTTTGGTATAATGGATTTATTCTTTATCAAAAATACTCTAGAAAAGATGTTTTTAGAATATTAAATGTTGCAGAAAACCCCGTCGCTCAAAACGTAGGTGGTTATTTAGTTAGTCCAAACTATATGCATTGCCCTATTTTTGTAAACTATCATAAAGATGATGATATTTCTGAATCTACCAAATATGAAGATGAATTTATAAATAATAAAGAATTTGATTGGATGTCTAAATCCAATAGAAAAATTACTAGCAAAGATGTTCAGTCAATTTTAGGAGCACAGGGAAATATTAGGTTACCGCTTTTTATCAAAAAAAATAATGATGAAGGGTCTGAATTTTATTTTATGGGAGATATTCATCCTAATAAAGATAAAGTAGAACAAACGACCATAGAAAATGATAAAAGAAAAAAGGTTTCTGTAGTTAGAATTAGGTTTAACTTAGAACACCCAGTACCTGATAATTTATATAACTACATAACAACTCCATTAATAAATAACCTTAACACTTTAAAAAAATTAAACATAGAAAAAACCTCTTCCTCTACTATTGAAAAACCTAATTATACTATTCCTTTGTATGATTTTTATGCAGCAGCAGGTAGTTTTAGTGAACTACAATCAGAAAAAACATTTTCTATGATTAATGCTCCTGAAAAATACACTTTAGACACAGACTACTTTGCTTGTAAAATAGTTGGAGAATCTATGAATAAAAGAATTCCTAACGGCTCAGTATGTATTTTCAAAAAATATTCAGGTGGTTCCCACTCAGGTAAAATCTTATTAATAGAAAATCATGACATACAAGATGCTGATTTTAATTCTGCTTTCACGGTAAAAACATATGCAAGTCAGAAAAGTATAACAGATGAAGGATGGGAACATACAGAAATAGTTCTTAGACCTAACTCTTTTGATCCATCTTATAAAGACTTAATAATTAATCAAGAAAATGCAAATAACATGAGTGTTGTTGGCGAATTCATTACTATATTAAAATAGCCCAAATGTCTCAAAAAAATGATTTAAAAGAAATAGCTAAACTCTTTTTTAAATTAGGAGCAATCGCTTTTGGTGGTCCTGCCGCCCATATTGCCATGATGGAAGATGAAGTGGTAAAGAAGAGAAAGTGGATGACGCAAGAGCATTTCTTAGATCTTATAGGAGCTACTAATTTAATTCCTGGGCCAAACTCCACCGAAATGACCATGCATTGCGGTCATGAAAAAGCAGGTTGGAAAGGATTAATTGTTGCAGGGTTTTCATTTATTTTTCCGGCGGTAGTTATTACCTCCTTTTTTGCTTGGTTGTATCAAAAATATGGGCAGTTACCAAAGGTGGCCCCTTTTATTTACGGCATAAAACCAGCAGTAATTGCTATTATTATAATGGCAGGTTACAGGCTTGGTAAAAAAGCAATTAAAAATACCGAATTGGCTGTTTTAGGAGCCATTGCATTAGTGGTTTGCCTATTAGGTGTCAATGAAATTATAACGCTTTTTGGTTGTGGTCTTTTAGGTTTAGGCATGTACTTTTTTAAGCAAAACAAAAACAATTTAAATAGTTTTGTTCCGCTATTACTATTTCAAGCAAGCGAATTTGCAAACTTAAGCAATATAAAAATTCTTTTAACTTTCTTAAAAATCGGAGCGATATTATACGGTAGTGGTTATGTATTATTTGCGTTCTTAGACTCAGAATTAGTGGCAAATGGTTGGTTAACGCGCCAAGCTTTAATTGATGCTGTTGCTGTAGGGCAAATTACTCCCGGACCTGTTTTATCTACCGCTACTTTTATCGGGTGGCAATTAAACGGAATAACGGGCGCAATTGTAGCAACTTTGGGTATATTTTTACCTTCTTTCGTTTTTGTATTGGTATTAAATCCGTTAATACCAAAAATGAGGAATTCTAAAATTATTCGTTCGGTTTTAGATGCTGTAAATGTTGCTGCCGTGGCATTGATTATTGCAGTTTGCTTTAACATGGCTAAAGATACGCTAACCGACTGGCGAACAATTGTTATTGCTATTGTGAGTTTAATTGTTGTTTTTGGTTTTAAAAAACTAAACAGTGCTTTTATCGTTTTAGGAGGATCTATACTTGGTTTTGCATTCAATTTTTTTTAGATTTTTGCTAGCACATTAATCGAACTTATATTGTTTGATTTAGAGTATCTTTGCAAAAAAAATAATCAATGCAATTTTCAGACTTACCTCTTAATCCATCTATTTTAAAAGCATTAAGCGAAGAAAAATATCACACAGCTACCTTAGTGCAGCAAAAAGTGATTCCGTTAGTGCTAGATAAAAAAGATGTAATTGTTGGTTCGCAAACAGGATCGGGTAAAACCGCAGCTTTTGCATTGCCTATTATCCATAATTTAGCACAAGAATTAGCTTTAGTTCCTGAAAGAGGTCCTAAGAAAATAAAAGCCTTAGTTGTAAGTCCAACCAGGGAATTGGCTATTCAAATTGAAGAAAGCTTTAACACCTACGCTAAACATACAAATATACTTACTGGCGTTGTTTACGGAGGAATATCAACAAAAGCACAAAAAGAAATTTTAGCAAAAGGAGTAGATGTTTTAGTAGCAACTCCTGGTCGTTTAATCGATTTACATGAACAAGGAAGTGTTGATTTATCAACCTTAAAAACTTTTGTTTTAGATGAGGCTGATTTAATGTTAGACATGGGTTTTATTCAAGATGTAAAAAAGATTGAAGCCTTATGTCCGCGTAAAAAACAAACGCTTTTATGCTCGGCAACCATGCCTGAAAAAGTGAGCGATTTAGCTAAACAAATGTTGTATAAACCTACAACAGTTAACGTGATTCCTACTGATAATACGGTTAACAAAATTGGGCAGTTATTATATTACACGCCTAAAAAACATAAAGTAGATTTATGTTTACACTTACTACGCAATACAATACAAGGTCGTATTCTTATTTTTAGACGTACAAAGTTTGGGGTTGACAAGTTAGAGCAAACACTTATAAAAAACGGGTACAAAGTAACGAGTGTTCACGGAGATAAAACACAAATTTTACGTAACCAAGCTATTGAAGATTTTAAAAACAATAAAGCTAATATCTTAATTGCGACAGATGTTGCTGCTCGTGGTATTGATATACATAAAATTGATGCTGTTATTAATGTAGATATACCAAATGTACCTGAAACCTATGTTCACCGAATTGGTAGAACTGGTAGAGCAGGAAAATCGGGTATCGCATTTTCTTTTTGTAGCGCCGATGAAACTAGCTATATAAAAGGAATTCAGGAATTTTTAAAGAGACCGATAAAAATTATTGAAGACCATCCGTTTCTTTTAGTAAAACCAAAACACATAAAACAGCCGAATACCATCAGTAAAAATAAAAAAGGACGTAAATCTGAAGCTTCTAAAAAGAAGAAAAAACGTTGGTATTAAATCACTTATAAATTAACAAAATGCTTCGATAACAAAATATTATCGGAGCTTTTTGTTTTAAATCAATTATTAATCGTAATATTGCAATATAATAATTAAATAATGGGAGTTACCAAATCAGAAAAATTTACACCACAGCAAAACGATCTTGCTAAAATAGCAAAAGTGTTAGGGCATCCTGCTCGTATTGCTATTTTGCAGCATTTATTTAAAATAAACTCGTGTGTTTGCGGCGATTTAGTAAATGAAATCGGTTTGGCGCAACCTACCATTTCTCAGCATTTAAAGGAGTTGAAAAATTTAAAATTGATAAAAGGTAACATCGAAGGAACCAGTGTTTGTTATTGTATTGATCAAGAAAATTGGACAACCATAAAATCTTTATTAAGCAACTTTTTAAACCTCGACAGCGAATCTAATAATTGCTGTTAAAAAAATTTACATTAATCTATCGTAATATTACAATTAAAATAAAAAGACATGAAATTATCAGAAATTAAAAAACATTTAGCATCCTTAAAAACAATTGCTTTTCAATTACCAAATGGAGATTTAGTTCCAAACCATTTTCACGTAACAGAAGTTGGGCGTGTAACTAAAAACTTTATCGATTGTGGCGGAACTGTAAGAAACGAAGAGGTAGCAAACTTTCAGTTATGGGAAGCTGATGATTATGATCACAGATTGCATCCAGAAAAATTAACAAACATTATTGAGCTGTCTGAAAAGGTATTAAATATTGCTGATTTAGATATTGAAGTAGAATATCAAGGAGCTACAATTGGTAAATACGGATTAGACTTTAACGGAACAAACTTCGTATTAACAGCAACTAAAACAGATTGCTTGGCAAAAGATAACTGTGGTATTCCGCAAGAAAAACCTAAAATGAAGCTAGCACAGATACAAACACAAAATGCTTGTTCACCAGAATCAGGTTGTTGTTAATATTCTAAATTGATAAAAATGTATCCATCGATAAATAAAACAATATTGAATTTACCTTTTGTTTCCGAAGAAAGAAAACAAATATTGAATCCTTTACTACAATACATTCAAGAAAAATCGACTAAAAAAGAGCCTATCAACCTTAATTTTATATGTACTCATAACTCAAGGCGAAGTCATTTAGCACAAGTTTGGGCACAAACTATGGCGTATTATTATGCGGTTTCTTTTGTAAATAGTTATTCGGGCGGTACCGAAGCTACAAGTATGAATAGTACAATTGTAGCAACATTAAAAGGTAACGGATTTAAAATAGAATCTTTATCAGCAAACACAAACCCTGTTTATGCTATTAAATACAGCGATAACAAACCTGCTATAATCGGTTTTTCTAAAAAGTATGATACTGACTTTAATCCGGTCTCGGCTTTTTGTGCAATCATGACGTGTTCACAAGCAGATGAAGGTTGTCCGTTTATTTCTGGAGCAGAAAAAAGGGTCCCAATTACTTTTGAAGACCCTAAAATATATGATAACACTCCGCAAGAAAAAGAAAAATATTTAGAGCGTAGTTTACAAATTGCAGCAGAAATGCATTATGTATTTGCTGCTATAAAATAATTATGCTTTAAATTTCATTCCTAAGTGGACAACCTTTTTAGTTTCAAAGAATTCTTCTTCAAAGAAATCTGGTAAATCATATGTAGTTGCAGTTGTATATTTTTGTAATTCTTCAGTTAAATCACCACCTTTTAAATACAGAATACCGTTTTTTAAATCGTGATTTTGCTTTTTAGCAATTTTACCTTTCGTCCACCCAACAAAAGTTTCCATTTGCGCTACTGCTCTACTTACAATAAAATCATACGTGTCTTTTACTTCTTCAACACGACCATTCGTAGTTTTCACGTTTTGCAAACCTAAACCTTCAGCAACTTCGTTTACTACTTTTATTTTCTTACCAATAGAATCTACTAAATGAAACTGCGTTTCAGGAAATAAAATTGCTAACGGAATACCAGGAAAACCACCTCCTGTACCAACATCCATCACTTTAGAACCTGGCTTAAACTGCATAACCTTTGCTA
>CAXHZZ010000040.1:0-20766 GCA_964021635.1 uncultured Tenacibaculum sp. | reverse complement strand
GTGTAGATACTGGTACGTGTGCAACATCTGTTAGAGAATTTAATAAAAAAGTTGCAGGTTTAGAGAACACAAAAGTTTTATGTATTTCTAGGGATTTACCTTTTGCTCAGGGACGTTTTTGTGGTGCAGAAGGAATTGAAAATGTAATTATGTTATCTGATTTTGCTACCGGAAAATTCGGTAAAGATTATGGTTTAGAAATTACAAATGGCCCTTTGGCAAACTTACACTCTCGTTGTATTGTTATAATTAACGAAGAAGGAAACGTTGTATATACAGAACAAGTAAGTGAGGTTGTTGATGAACCAAATTACGAAACAGCTTTAAAAGCTTTATAATATTTCATGAAAAATCCTAATGATGGTTTTGTTAAAGGAAGGTTGCGTAGTATGACCTTTGCTTTAAAAGGAATGTGGTTATTAATTACTACGGAAGATAGTATTAAAGCTCAGCTTTTTTTTGGCTTTATTGCTACAGCTTTAGGTTTTTATTTTAATATTTCTATGAATGAATGGATGCTTCAAACATTAGTGATTGGGCTGGTTTTAGTCGCAGAAGCTTTAAATACAGCTGTTGAAAAAGTAGCAGATTTTGTACATCCTGATTATCATGAAAAAATAGGTTTTATAAAAGATATTGCAGCTGGTGCACCAGCTTTTGCTGCCTTTACCTCATTAATTATTGCAGGTATAATTTATCTTCCTAAAATAATAGCTATCTTGTAACGTTAATTATTTCTAACTTAAATACATGGCAAAAAAAAAGACAACCACTCAAAAGAAACAGCCTAAAAGTAATCCGTTAAAAAAAGTATATTCTTTTTTTTCTAACAAACGCAATCAAACTATTTTAGGTGCTTTTTTGGTGCTTTTTTCAATATTTTTAACTGTTGCATTTATCTCTTTTTTCTTCTCTTGGCAAGAAGATCAAAGTGCCTTATCACAGTTTTCAAACAAAAACATTCCTACTAAAAACCTATTAGGTAAAATAGGTGCTAAACTTAGCAACTTTTTTATTTATAAAGGCTTTGGTTTGGGTGCTTTTATTATACCCTTTACATTATTTTTAACCGGAGCAAGAATTCTACTTCAAACCAATTTAAAAAGAATTGTAATTTCATGGAACTGGGGTTTATTAATAATGCTTTGGGTATCTATTTCATTAGGATTTGTAGAAAAAAAGAACGCACTTTTATCTGGTGTTATTGGTTTTGAACTAAACGAATACTTACAAACATTTTTAGGTAAAACAGGTTTAACTATTTTATTATTTTTCTTTTTAATCGCTTATTTAATTATTCGCTTTAGCATAACTCCTGAAAAAATTAGTGAGAAAGTAAAAGCTGCTAAAGAGCATAAAACAGCAGACATAACTAATACTAATGAAGAAACTGTTGAAGAACCTATAAAAGAAAAAGATACAGAATTAAAATCTGGATTTGAATTATCTGTAGAAAACTTACAACCTACTATTTCTAAACATTCTGGTGTAAAAACTCCTACAGAACCAAGAGAGGAAGAAATTACTTTAAATGTAGCTTTAAAAAGTGAGCCCTCAGTAAACATATCCGAAGAGACAAAAAAAGAAATTGAAATTGCTATTGAGCAAAATTCTGAGGAAAAAAGTGTTACTGAAAACCTATCTGATAAACTGGTTAAAGATTTTGGGGAATTTGATCCAACATTAGATTTAGGAAACTTCAAGTTCCCAACCTTTAATTTACTAAAAGAGTATAACGAAACTATTTCTATAGATCCGGAAGAACTTGAAGCTAACAAAAACCGAATTGTAGAAACACTTAAAAACTATAAAATTGGTATTGAACAAATTAAAGCAACCGTAGGGCCAACAATTACATTATATGAAATTGTTCCTGAAGCTGGTATTCGAATATCAAAAATAAAGAATTTAGAAGATGATATTGCCTTATCTCTTTCTGCTTTAGGTATTCGTATCATCGCTCCTATTCCTGGTAAAGGAACTATTGGTATTGAGGTTCCGAATAAAAAATCGACGATTGTTTCGATGCATTCTGTTATTGCATCAAAGAAATTTCAAGAATCTCAAATGGAACTTCCTATTGCCTTGGGTAAAACAATTTCTAATGAAACTTTTGTGGTCGATTTAGCAAAAATGCCACACTTATTAATGGCAGGTGCAACGGGACAAGGAAAATCAGTAGGTTTAAATGCTGTTTTAACTTCTTTATTGTACAAAAAACACCCTGCGGAAGTTAAATTTGTTTTAGTAGATCCGAAGAAAGTAGAATTAACGTTATTTAATAAAATTGAACGTCATTATTTGGCAAAATTACCCGATAGTGAAGATGCAATTATTACGGACACTGCCAAAGTTGTAAACACATTGAATTCTTTATGTATAGAAATGGACAACCGTTACGACTTGCTTAAAAACGCCATGGTTCGTAATATTAAAGAATACAATACTAAGTTTAAAGCTCGTAAGTTAAATCCGAATGATGGCCATCAATTTTTACCATATATCGTTTTAGTAATTGATGAGTTTGCCGATTTAATTATGACTGCTGGTAAGGAGGTAGAAACACCAATTGCTCGTTTAGCGCAATTAGCACGTGCCATCGGAATTCATTTAATTGTAGCAACACAAAGACCTTCTGTAAATGTAATTACCGGTATTATTAAAGCTAACTTCCCTGCACGAATAGCATTTAGAGTAACCTCTAAAATAGATTCTAGAACAATTTTAGATGCGGGTGGAGCAGATCAATTAATTGGTCGAGGAGATATGCTCTATACAGCTGGAAATGATTTAAACAGAATTCAATGTGCTTTTGTTGATACGCCTGAAGTTGAAAAAATAACAGATTTTATTGGCTCACAACGTGCATACCCTGATGCCCATTTACTACCTGAATATGTAGGTGAAGAAGGTGGCACAAATGTTGATATAGACATTGCAGACAGAGATAAATTGTTTAAAAGTGCTGCAGAAGTTATTGTTACAGCACAACAAGGTTCTGCATCTTTATTGCAACGTAAGTTAAAACTAGGATACAACAGAGCTGGTAGAATAATAGATCAATTAGAAGCAGCTGGTATTGTAGGGCCTTTTGAAGGAAGTAAGGCTAGACAAGTTTTAGTACCTGATTTTGTTGCCTTGGAACAATTATTAGAAAACGAAAAAAATTAATAATTAAAAAAAATATTTTCGCAACGAAAAAAAACATACAATGAAAAAACTAACATTATTATTTATTACATTTTTTATTACTGTAAACACTATAGGTCAAAATACTGCTGCTCAAGCTAAACAATTACTAGATGAAGTTTCTAGTAAAATGGGTGCGTATAACAATATGCTAATAGGTTTTAATTCTTCTTTAATTAACAAAGAAGCAGGTATAACAAATGACGCTCCTATACGTGGTGTAATTACACTTTCTGGCGAAAAATATAACTTAGATTATTTAGGGAATAATTTTATTTTTGATGGAAAAAAATTAGTGGTAATTAACAAAGAGGAAAAAGAAGTAAATATTTCTAATGGAGATTTAGAAGAAGAAGACGGATTTATCTACCCATCTAAACTATTAACTTTTTATAAAGAAGGTTATCGTTTTTCTATGGGAAAACTAGCAAATAATAATGGTCGTAAAGTACAATTCGTAAACTTAACACCTATTGATAGTAATTCTGATATTATTAAAGTTCAATTAGGTATTGATGCAAAAACAAAACATATTTATAAACTAGTTCAGATAGGGTCAAATGGAGCTGAAACAACTTTTACAATAACTAAATTTAAAAGTAATCAATCTATTTCTAAAAATCTATTTTCATTTGAAAAAGAAAAATACCTGAAACAGGGGTATTTTATCGATTAAACTCTAAAATTCAAGTTTTGTTAATAAGACTAAAAATCATTAACAAAACTTTTATTTTTTTATCCATCTAACCCACTACCTTTGCTACTGTGAAAACATTAGACAAATATATTTTAAAAAGCTTCTTAAAGCCTTTTTTCGCTACATTCTTAATCATACTGTTCGTTCTTGTAATGCAGGCGTTATGGCTTGCTTTTGATAATTTTGCAGGTAAAGGAATTAGCCTTGTCATTATTTTAAAATTCCTTTGGTATACGATGCTTCTTATGGCACCACAAGCGTTACCAATTGGAGTTTTACTTTCTTCAATTATGACTTTAGGTGGCTTATCTGAAAACTATGAGTTTGCAGCGGCTAAATCTGCTGGTATTTCATTACCAAGAATGGTAAGACCTTTAATTTTTTTAACCTTATTTTTAAGTGTAGTTAACTTTGTTTTTTTAAACAATGTATATCCTTATGCAATGTTAAAACAACTAAACATGAAGGTTAATATTAAAAAGAAACAACCCGCTATTGCATTAGTTGCAGGTAGTTTTAATACCGAATTACCAAACTTTCAAATTAAATTTGAAGAAAAATACGGTAAAGAAAATAACCTTTTAAAACAAGTAATGATTTATGATTTATCTGCAAAAAAAGGAAATAATAAAATTATTACCGCAAAAAGAGGAAAGATAATTTCTGAAGAAGGTAGCAGATATATGACACTTGTTCTAGAAGATGGTTACTATTTTGAACATCATATAAGCAACGGAATGACATTTAAACAAAAACAAAAAATGCCTGCTTCTCATGCTTATTTTGATGAATATACTATTAATATAGATATCTCTTCATTTAGCGAAGATAATATTGGTGAAGAAAAATACACAAGGCAATACAACATGTTAAGCTTAGCACAGCTTAAAGATACATTGCCTACAATGAAAAAAAAATATGATGCTTTTATTTCTAGTAGATCTAAAAACTTGTTTTTAAGTATTGACATACAAGATTTACATTCATACCCAGACTCTTTATCAAACAAAGAGCTCTCTCTTAACATTTTACAAAACTTTAAACTTAAAGAAAAGCAAAATATATTAAACATTGCCAGTTCAAAAGTTAAACGAAGCTTAAACAACAATAAATCAAATAAAGAAACATTAAAGAAAAGAAGAAAATACCTTAATTTATACGACATTGAATTTTATAACCGTGTGGCTTTTTCACTGTCTTGCTTATTACTATTTTTTATTGGAGCTCCATTAGGTTCTATCATACGAAAAGGAGGAATGGGACTACCAATGGTTCTTGCAATTGGTATATATGTTCTTTACTTCTTCACAAATACTTTCGGTAGAAATTTAGCCGAAGAAAGCTCTTTAACAGCTATAACAGGCTCTTGGCTAAGTGTTTTTTTAATGTTACCTTTGGCTATAACCTTAACTATAAGAGCAAGTAAAGACAAAGGTTTGTTCGATTTTAAAACATTTATTAGTCCGCTAACTAACTTATTTAAAAACATATTCTCTAAAAAGAGACAACAACATAACAATGACAACACAAACATCAACTAAAATTCAATTACACACAATTGAAGAAGCTATACAAGATATTAGAGACGGAAAAGTTATAATTGTTGTAGACGATGAAGATCGTGAAAATGAAGGTGATTTTTTAGCTGCAGCAGAGAAAATTACCCCAGAGATGGTTAACTTCATGGCAACACATGGTAGAGGTTTAATTTGTACGCCACTTACCGAAGATCGTTGCCAAGAGTTAGAATTAAATATGATGGTTAATAACAACACCGACCCTATGGAAACTGCTTTTACAGTTTCTGTAGACTTAAGAGGGAAAGGTGTTACAACAGGTATTTCTGCTTCTGATAGAGCAAAAACCATTCAAGCTTTGGTTGATACAGATACAAAACCTTTTGATTTAGCGCGCCCTGGACATATTTTTCCTTTAAAGGCTAAAAACGGAGGTGTTTTAAGAAGAACTGGTCATACCGAGGCTGCAATTGATTTTGCCCGCTTAGCTGGATTAAAACCCGCAGGAGTTATTGTAGAAATTATGAACGAAGATGGTACCATGGCTCGTTTACCACAATTACTTAAAGTTGCCAAAAAATTTGATCTTAAAATTGTTTCTATTGAAGATTTAGTTGCCTATAGAATGGAACATGATTCGTTAATTGAAAAGAAAGAAGACTTTAATATACAAACACGTTTTGGTGATTTTCGTTTAAGGGCATACCAACAAACTACCAATAAACAGATTCATATTGCGTTAACTAAAGGTAGTTGGACCAAAAACGAACCAATATTAACTCGAATTAATTCAACTTTAATTAACAATGACATCTTAGGAACATTAACCAATAATGCTGATAAAAAACTAGATCAGATGTTTAATGTAATTAATAAAGAAGGCAAAGGTGCCATTGTTTTTATCAATCAACAAAATCAAGCTTTAAACTTATTAAATAGATTACGAGGTTTAAAAGATAACCAAGCAAATGGTGAAATGAAAGCTCCGAATGTGGTAATGGACAACAAAGATTTTGGTATTGGAGCGCAAATATTACATGATTTACACATTCATAAATTACGATTAGTTTCAAATACAAAACAAACCAAGCGTGTTGGTATGATTGGTTACGGATTAGAAATTGTAGACTACGTAAATTATTAAAACATATTTTTAAACAATAAAAAAGGAAGCAATATTGCTTCCTTTTTTATTGTTTAAAAATTACAAATTATAAATTGGCTACAGCTAACTTAGCTTTATCATATTCATTTACAATATTTTCAAGAACCTCTTTTGCTGGTTTTATATCATTTATAATTCCCGCTATTTGTCCAATTTCAAGTTCACCATCCTCTAAATCACCTTCAAACATTCCTTTTTTAGCTCTAGCACGCCCTAATAATTCTTTAATTTGCTCTAAAGATGGATGCTTTTTATATAACTCTTGTACTTCGTTATAAAATTTATTTTTTACCAAACGAACTGGTGCTAACTCTTTTAAAGTTAATTGTGTTCCACCATCTTTAACGTCAACAATTGTTTTCTTAAAGTTATCGTGTGCAGAAGACTCTATAGTTGCCGCAAAACGACTACCAATTTGTACACCGTCTGCTCCTAAAACCATCGCAGCTAACATTCCGCTACCAGACCCTATTCCTCCAGCAGAAATTACAGGTATTTTAACTTCTTGCTTTACCATTGGTATTAAAGTAAGCGTAGTAGTTTCTTCACGTCCATTATGTCCACCAGCTTCAAAACCTTCACAAACCACAGCATCTACTCCTGCTGCTTCGGCTTTTAAAGCAAACTTTACAGAACTTACAACATGTACAACTGTAATACCCTTTTCTTTTAAATAAGAAGTCCACGTTTTAGGATTTCCTGCGGATGTAAAAACGATTTTAATATCTTCTTCAATAATAATTTCCATGATTTTTTCAATATCAGGATACAACATTGGTACGTTTACTCCAAAAGGTTTGTCAGTTGCTTTTTTGCATTTTTGAATGTGTTCACGCAAAACATCCGGATACATAGACCCTGCTCCGATTAAACCTAGTCCACCTGCATTAGAAACAGCAGATGCTAGTTTCCATCCAGAAACCCAAATCATTCCTCCTTGAATAATTGGATATTGTATATTAAATAATTTGGTTATTTTATTTTGCATTTTAACCTCTAAAGTTTAATGGTTGAGAAAAATTAAATGGAATTTTTCTATTTAAATGTGTTGCAGGAATCCAACCTTCTATATTTTCAAAAAAAGTGATTATTTGTTTCTTTAATTTGGTGGGAAGTTCCTCGTCTATAGTAACATCTTTAATCCTTCCTTTAGTATCTATTACATAATAAACGTTCACTTTTCCTTTAACCTTAAAGTCTATATTTCTTATTAACTTTTTTAGTTTATCAATGTATTTTTTATTCCCACCTTTAAATTTTGGTTTTTTGGTCTTAAAATCATCATATTCAAAATCAATTTTATTTCCTTGTAAATTATAGAAAGTAGATTTTAACAAGGAATCCTTCTTAAAAACACCTCTACTGGCAATTGTTCCATTATAATGATATAATTTCCAAACCCCTTCTTTATCTCCTTTTAAATATAAGGCTTCTATATTCTTATTTCCATTATCAAACCAACGTGTTTCTTTTCCATGTTTTTCTCCTTTATTATTGTAATATAGTAAAGAAGTCATTTTTCCATGCTTGTTAAAGTTAACAGACTCACCAATCTTATTTTTTTTATCTTTTGATTTATAATAGGTATAATTATATAACTTTCCGCTTCTTCTAAATTTTCTAACAAACCACAAAGAATCTGATTTCTTTGTTATTATTTCAAAAGATCTAGCTATCTCCTTATCCTTTGTTATCTTTCCTTTTTTATCTAAATAATTAACAATAGAATCTTTTTGAGAATGTCCTTTAAGACTCATTAATAAGATTAATAATAGCAATACTTTTTTCATATCTTTTTCTTTTATTTTTTATCACTTCCCTTAAGAAATAACTCCCGAGCCTAAAAGTTCTTCGTTTATATACCAAGCTACAAATTGCCCTTCTTGAATAGCAGATTGCTTATTTTTAAACTCAACATACAATCCATTTTCGACTTTATGAAGCGTTGCTTTTTCTAATTTCTGACGGTAACGAATTCTAGCTTCAACTTCCAAGGTTTCGCCTGGTTTTAAAGCTAAATCTTCACGAACCCAATGTAATTCTTCATTAGACACAAATAATACATTACGATATAAACCTTGGTGATTTTTACCTTCACCTGTATAAATTACATTTTCGTTTACATCTGTTTCAATAACATACAAAGCTTCTTTGGTTCCTCCTACATTTAAACCTTTACGTTGTCCTTTTGTAAAATAGTGCGCTCCTTGATGTTTACCAACTGTTTTTCCGTCCTCTTTATTATAAGAGAATTTTGTTGAAAAATAACTTAGTTCTGATTCTTTATTCTCAAACTCCGGAACTGGACGTGTATATTGTTTAAAATCTGAAGGAATTTGCACAATTACACCTTCTTTGGTTTGTAATTTTTGTTGTAAAAAATCTGGTAAACGAACTTTACCGATGAAACATAACCCTTGAGAATCTTTTTTATCCGCAGTAATTAAATCTGCTTTTTTTGCAATCTCTCTAACTTCTGGCTTTGTTAATTCACCAATAGGAAACATTGCTTTAGATAATTGCTCTTGCGATAATTGGCATAAAAAATACGATTGATCTTTATTATTATCCTTTCCTCCTAAAAGTTTATAAACAGGTTTACCATCTATAACTTCTTCATCTTTTCTACAATAATGACCCGTTGCTACATAATCGGCACCAAGGCTTAAAGCGATATCCATAAAAACATCAAACTTAATTTCTCGGTTACATAAAACATCCGGATTTGGTGTGCGCCCTTTTTCGTATTCATTAAACATGTAATCGACAATACGTTCTTTGTATTGATCACTTAAATCTACTGTTTGAAATGGAATTCCTAATTTATCTGCAACAATCATTGCATCGTTACTATCTTCTAACCAAGGGCATTCATCAGATATGGTTACCGAATCATCATGCCAGTTTTTCATAAACAAACCGATTACTTCGTACCCTTGTTCTTTTAATAAATAAGCGGTTACACTACTATCTACACCTCCTGAAAGTCCTACTACTACTCTTTTCATGTTTTACTTTTGTAAGTTGCAAATTTACAAATAAGTTTCTGTTTTTATAATGGATAAAACCAATAGATACATCAATTTAATTGATTACTATTAATTACCATTCTTTAAGTCAGATAGTTTTTCTTTTTTTCTTTTATCAACAATTTCACCGTCCATATAAAACTCCCACTTACCTACTCTTTTTCCATTTTTATAAATTCCTTTTTCTTTTATAGCTCCTTTTAAATCGTAATATTTGCCTTCTCCTTCTAGCAATCCGTTGTTATAAAAAACTTCTTCAATTAAAATCGCAGAATCAGTATATGTTTTAGAAAAACCATCTTTTTTTCCTTTTTTATAAAATGTTTCTTGCGTTATATTTCCGTTCGGGTAATAATTTCTAAGAATTCCGTCTAATTTCCCGTCTTTATATTCCTCCTCAGAAAAAATCTTCCCGTTAGAAAAATAATAAACCCATTTACCTATGCGCTTTTTTCCTATCATTTTACCTTCACTTTTAAGCTTACCTAATTCATTGTAAAACTTAACAGTGGCCGTATCATTCACAAACGTTTTTACAATTGTTGGTATGGTAGACGATGTAATATTGTAAAATTTAAAAACTCCTATTTCTTTTCCGTTTTTGAAAACACCTGAATAACGAATTTTTCCATTATCGTAATTCTTTTTCCAAACACCAGTTCTTTTTCCGTTCGCATCAAATTTATTTAATTCCTGAGCTTCTATAGAAACCATAAAAAAAACTGATAATAAAAGTACTGTTGAAAATATCCTCTTTATATTTAGCATTGATAATTTTTTTACTTTAGTTTGATAACTTACTAAAATCAAAAATACACAAACCGTACCAATATGAGTATCGATTTTTTAATTTCTGTTTTAAATGACATGAAAAACCCTGCTAGAGTAAACAGAAATAAGGCCGCAAATATTGTATTAGCGCAACCAAACTTGATAAAATACCTTATTGATATTGCTTTTGATGTTAATAATAAAATTTCAATTAAAGCGGCTTGGGTGTTAGAATGGATTTGTACGCACCACGGAATTGAATACATACACCCTTACATTACTAGTTTTACTACAAATATTTCAACCGTCCGTTTTGATAGTGCTGTGCGTCCTTGTGCTAAAATCTGCGAGCATTTGGCAAACGCATATACTTCTAAAAAAGAAAACGAAACGCAAACTATATTAACAAAAAAGCATATAGATACAATTATTGAGGTTGGATTTGATTGGTTAATTACCGATCAAAAAATAGCAGTTAGAGCTTATACTATGAATTTTTTATACTTATTCGGATTGCAAAAAAAATGGGTACACCCTGAATTACAACATTTAATAAGCTCTAAAATTATTCATGAAAGCAAAGGTTGTAAAGCTCGCGGAAAATATATTTTAGAGTTGATTGAGAAAAATAAATAACTATGAAATTAAATCTTAAGCTACTATTATTTATAAGCTCGTTTTCTTTTGGCATATCTAATGCTCAACTTAAAAAACAAATAACTGTTGCAACAAATATTACTAAAAAACTTATGGTTAGTCAAAGTATACCAGGGCTTAGTATAACAATTGCTAAAAAAGATGTTAATATTTGGTCTGAAGGTTTTGGTTATGCCGATCTAGAAAACAAAAAGAAGGTTTCACCTGATTCTACATTATTTAGAGTTGCAAGCGTATCTAAAACCATAACATCAATAGCTTTAGCCAAACTTATTGATGAAAAAAAAATAAACCTTAACGAAAGCTTGTATAAGTATGTACCTGATTTCCCTCTAAAAAAACACGATTTTACACTTAGACAAATCGGTGGACATACAGCCGGAATTAGGCATTACAACGGAAATGAGTTTTTAATCAATAAAAAAATGTCGATAACAAAAGGGTTAGATGTTTTTAAAAATTCAGCTCTTTTATTTAAACCTGGTTCGAAGTTTAAATATAGTACTTATGGTTTTAACTTATTAAGCGTTGTTATACAAGAATCTTCTAATAGAGATTTTTTTGATTTTATGAATAAAGAAGTTTTTAATCCTTTAAAAATGCACAATACTTTTGTAGAATCATCAGAAAATAAGAGTAATGACCTTACGAATTTTTATATAAAACGAAGAAATAAAATAATTGTAGGCCCTAAAGTAAACAACCTATATAAAGCTGCTGGCGGAGGTTTTTTATCAACATCAGAAGATTTAGTTTTGTTAGGGGCTGAATTTATATACCCTAAAATAATAAGTAAAAAATCTTTATTAGAAATAACAAAATGTAATAAAACATACGACAGCAAAAAAACTAATTACGGTATTGGCATTAGTATTTCAAAAACAAAAAAAAATTCTCTAAAGTTTAGTCATTCTGGTGGCGGAATTGGTGCCTCTTCTTACTTATTAATTTATCCGAAAGAAGAAATAACAATTGCTATTCTTACAAATTTAACAGGCGTAAAAATGAATACTTATATAAAAAAATTAGAAACTATTTTTATTGATGTCAATTAATTAAACTCCTATAAATTAGTTGGTTTCCTGTAACCAGCAAAAGGTTGTTTTAGTAATTCTTTTAAACTAGCATTTTTCTCTGCATCAGGAAATGTATCTACTCCGTATACAATTTTTTCTCTGTCAAGCTCCATATAGGTTCCAAATAAACGATCCCAAATAGAAAAAATATTCCCGTAATTAGAGTCGGTATAAGGCAACATATTATGATGATGAATTTTATGCATATCTGGTGATACAATAATATAACTTAATATTTTATCAACTTTTTTAGGCATTTTTATATTTGCGTGTGTTAACTGTGTAAATATTAACGACATTGATTGATATAACATTATAATTGCTATTGGTGTACCCACTAAGAAAACCCCCAGTAAAGTAAAAGTAAAACGAATTACACTTTCTAAAGGATGATGACGGTTGGCCGTAGTTGTATCCACCTCATGATCGGTATGATGTACCAAATGCACCATCCAAAGTTTTGGAATTTTATGCTCGGTTAAATGCGCTAAATATGCTCCGAAGAAATCTAAAAACAACACGCCTAAAACGACATATAACCACAATGGCATTTCTGGTAACCAATTAATCAATCCGAAGTTATTTACCTGTACCCAGTCTGCAGTTTTTAGCAACAAAAAAGCAAGCGCAAAATTAATTACAATGGTCGTTGCTGTAAAAAATAAATTAGGAAAAGCATGTTTCCATTTACTATATTTAAATCCAAATAAAGGAATCGCTCCTTCCAATAACCAGAAAAAAGTAATTCCACCTACTAAAATTAAACTTCGGTGACTAGACGGTATCGTCTCAAAATAATGAATAAGAGTTTCCAATGTTAAAATATTTCTCTAAAAATAAGAAAAAAATACTAACCTAATCTTTTTATTTTTTCGTTAGATCTAACTGGTAAGCGTTTTTTAAGTTCTTCTACAATTCTGTAAGTTGCAGGACAAATAGCTGTATTTGCTATTGTTAAATCTGCTAATTGAATAAATTTCTTACGGTTAGTATGCGGATATTCTGAACATGCTTTTGGTCGTACATCATAAATAAAACAAGAATTATCACTTTCATCTAAAAATGAACATGGCGCAGTTTTTAATACCATAAAATTATCAGAATCACGCTCTAAATATTGCGATTCAAAATCACGAACCTTCATTTTTAAATGCTTAGAAATACGCTCTGTATCTTTATCTGTAAAAATCGGACTCGTTGTTTTACAACAATTCCCACAATCTAAACAATCTGTTTTTGCAAATTCCTTATCATGTATATCATGCACTACAACATCAAAATTTTTAGGTACTCGCTTTTTTATGGTGGCAAAGTATTTTTTATTTTGCTTTTCTACGTCTGCTGCTAACTTTTCTAAATTCTCTAAATCTTTATCCATAATTTTTATTTTAAGAAGAAGTTTCGATGCTAATAATTAACGCATAATTACCTAAAATAATATTCAGAAATATAAAAGACAAAACTTACTACAAAACTAACCATATAAATTGTTAGAATCAGTTTAAATATCATCCAAATAAATTATGTAATTTTGCACTTCAATTTTCAACAACTAATGAGCATACAAACCTTAATAGAAACTAAAGTAAAAGAAGGATTTTTAGCCTTATATAATATTGAAATTCCTAGTGTAGAATTTCAAGCAACTCGTAAAGATTTTGAAGGAGATATCACTGTCGTGGTTTTTCCTCTTTTAAGTTATAAAAAAGGAAACCCTGTTCAGATAGGTAATGATATAGGCGCTTATTTGGTTGAAAACGTTACTGAAATCACCAATTTCAATGTGGTAAAAGGTTTCTTAAACTTAGTAATTGAAAATAGTTTTTATACAGATTTTTTTAATAAAATAGCTACAGATACTACTTACGGGTTTGTTTCGCCTTCGGCGGATGATTCTTCTCGTATGGTAGAATATTCATCACCAAACACCAACAAGCCGTTACATTTAGGGCATGTTCGTAATGTATTATTAGGCTATTCGGTTGCTGAAATTTTAAAAGCATCAGGTAAAAAAGTATACAAAACACAAATTATAAACGATCGCGGAATTCATATCTGTAAATCGATGTTAGCTTGGGAGAAATTCGGTAACGGAGAAACTCCAGAATCAACAGGTTTAAAAGGTGATAAATTGGTTGGTAATTACTACGTAAAATTCGATCAAGAGTATAAAAAAGAAATTGCGACTTTAGTTGCTTCAGGAATTTCTGAAGATGATGCTAAAAAGCAAGCGCCTTTATTTATTGAAGCACAACAAATGTTACGTAAATGGGAAGCTGGTGACGAACAAGTTGTTGCTCTTTGGGAAACTATGAACAACTGGGTTTACAAAGGGTTTGATGTTACGTATAAAAATATTGGAGTAGATTTTGACAAGTTGTACTACGAAAGCAACACCTATTTATTAGGTAAAGATGTTATTGATGACGGGCTAAAAAGTGGTGTTTTCTACAAAAAAGAAGACGGTTCGGTTTGGTGCGATTTAACTAACGAAGGTTTAGACGAAAAACTAGTATTACGTTCTGATGGAACAGCGGTTTATATGACCCAAGATATTGGTACTGCAATACAGCGTTCTAAAGATATGCCAGATGTTGGCGGAATGGTATATACCGTTGGTAACGAACAAGATTATCACTTTAAAGTATTATTTTTAATCTTAAAAAAATTAGGGTATTCTTGGGCAGAGCAATTACACCATTTAAGTTACGGAATGGTAGATTTACCTTCTGGGAAAATGAAATCTCGTGAAGGAACTGTTGTAGATGCTGATGACTTGATGGATGAAATGACAGGAACAGCAAGAACTATTTCGCAAGAATTAGGAAAACTCGAAGGCTACTCTGATAAAGAAAAAGAGGAATTGTATAAAATTATCGGTTTAGGTGCTTTAAAATACTTTATCTTAAAAGTAGACCCTAAAAAGAGAATTTTATTCGACCCAAAAGCATCAGTAGATTTTCAAGGAAATACAGGCCCTTTTATTCAATATACCTATGCTAGAATTCAGTCTATTTTAAGAAAAGCAGATTTTGATTATTCAAATGCAGTATCGATTGAATTACACGAAAAGGAAAAAGAGTTAATAAAACAATTAGAATTATATCCTGAAATAATTCAGCAAGCTGCAAAAAATTATTCACCAGCAGTAATTGCTAATTACACGTATGAATTAGTAAAAGAATTCAATTCTTTTTACCAAAACGTACACATTTTAGGAGAAGAAAATCAAGATAAAAAAATATTTAGAGTTCAATTATCTAAAAAGGTAGCCGATACTATAAAATCAGCATTTAATTTATTAGGGATTCAGGTTCCTGAGAGAATGTAGATAATTAACAAGTACACGCGTTAGGGATTAAACGGTGTGTTTGAGCTCTTTTTAGTTGTCAGTTCGAGTAAATTTATGAAGAATGAATAAATTTGTATCGAGAATACAACTAAAAAAGCGAGTAGTGAAAGCCCGCTCGAAAGCTAAAATTCTCGATATAATTTTGAGAAAACAATTAAAGTGAAGTGACATAAATAAAATAATAAACAAACAACAATAAAGACATACACATGAAATACGACGTATTAATAATAGGAAGTGGTCCTGGAGGATATGTAACTGCAATTAGAGCATCTCAATTAGGATTTAAAGTTGGAGTAATTGAAAAAGAAAATTTAGGTGGAATTTGCTTAAACTGGGGATGTATTCCTACAAAAGCATTATTAAAATCTGCTCAAGTTTACGATTACTTAAAACATGTTGATCAATATGGTTTAAAAGCAGAAGCAATCGATAAAGATTTCGAAGCAGTTATTAAACGTAGTCGTGGTGTTGCTGAAGGAATGAGTAAAGGTGTTTCTTTTTTAATGAAGAAAAACAAAATTGATATTATTAACGGTTTTGGTAAAATTAAAACTGGTAAAAAAGTAGATGTTACAGCCGAAGACGGAACTGTAACTGAATATAGCGCTGACAATATTATTATCGCTACTGGTGCTCGCTCTAGAGAATTACCTAACTTACCACAAGATGGTAAAAAAGTAATTGGTTACCGTGAAGCAATGAGCTTACCAAGCCAACCAAAATCTATGATAGTTGTAGGTTCTGGAGCTATTGGTGTTGAATTTGCACATTTTTACAACTCTATGGGAACTGAGGTTACTGTGGTAGAGTTTATGCCAAATATTGTACCTGTTGAAGATAAAGATGTTTCTAAGCAAATGGAGCGTTCTTTTAAGAAAGCGGGAATTAAAGTAATGACAAGTTCTTCTGTAGAATCTGTTGATACTTCTGGTGATGGCGTAAAAGCGACCGTTAAAACTAAAAAAGGAGAAGAAATTTTAGAAGCTGATATTTTATTATCGGCAGTTGGAATTAAAACAAACATTGAAAACATCGGTTTAGAAGATGTTGGAATTATTACAGATAGAGATAAAATCTTGGTAAATGATTGGTACCAAACTAACATTCCAGGTTATTATGCTATTGGTGATGTTACTCCTGGACCTGCATTAGCACACGTTGCTTCGGCCGAAGGAATTACTTTGGTTGAAAAATTAGCTGGTGTACATACTGAAGCGATAGATTATGGAAACATTCCTGGTTGTACCTATGCTACCCCAGAAATTGCTTCTGTTGGATTCACAGAAGAGCAAGCAAAAGAAGCTGGTTACGAATTAAAAGTTGGTAAATTTCCTTTCTCTGCCTCTGGTAAAGCTACTGCAGCTGGAACTCCTGATGGTTTTGTAAAAGTGATTTTTGATGCTAAATATGGTGAATGGTTAGGCTGCCACATGATTGGTGCCGGAGTTACCGATATGATTGCTGAAGCTGTTTTAGGTCGTAAATTAGAAACTACAGGTCATGAAGTATTAAAAACAATTCACCCTCACCCAACAATGAGTGAAGCGGTTATGGAAGCTGTTGCTGATGCTTATGATGAGGTAATTCACTTGTAAACTCTTAAAGTTTATATAAATGAAACCTCGCTTATTTAGTAGGCGAGGTTTTTTTTTTATCTTTGAGCATGAAAAAATTGATCCCTATATTCGCATTATTAATAGTATGTTTTTATTCTTGTAAAACGGAAGAAAAAAAAGCTGCTACACATCCTTTAAACGTCCCCTTTAACGAACGACCTGTACCAACACTTCCAAACACGAGTAATACTGCAACCAATATTGTAGGTGGTGCGCACTATATATGCCCTAAAAAGTGTAAAGGCGGAACTTCAAATATAAAAGGTACTGCTTGTACTGTATGTAAAACACCACTTGCTCATAATCAAGGTTTTCATAACACACCACAAGCACCTGTTACAACACCAATGTCTACTCCTGTAGCACCACCTGCTGCCGGACCAAATTCAGCTGGTCAATATCATTATACTTGTACTAATGGTTGTGCCTTAGGTGCAGATACCGCTGGTAAATGTAAAACTTGTGCTGGAGATTTAGCACATAACGCTGCTTTTCATAGTTAAAAACAATTAAAATGTAACTTATATAACCTTGCCTATTTGGTGAGGTTTTTTTTACAATAATGTTTTCTTTAGCGATGCTTTGATATTCTCCCATAAAAAGTTCCAAAAAGAACGTGTTTTATTTCGCTCTAGTTTTACTATTTTAACCTTTTCAATACCATTCTTAGAGGAATTTTTGACTATTAAACTAGCAATCCAAGAAACTACTTTTTTTATCTGCCTATCCTCATTTAACACTTTAACTTTAAGCCCGTCATATTGAATTGCAAAATCTCCATTCGACTCAGAATCATTTCCGTAAAAATTAAAAAACAATTTAGATATCTCTCCTTCTAACTCAACATTTAAATTCGGTTTTATAAAAGAATTTATTTTTTCTGAATGTACAGAACCTAACTTTCCTTTAATTTGAAAAGCATCATTTAAACTACCTACATTAAACCTCCAATCAATTTCTAAAGGAGAGGTATTCATAAACCTACTGTTGATTATTACTTTAGTTGTAGGAAAACTATCTTTTACTTTTACGTTTAATAAGTTACTTATAGTAGCATTTATTTTGTGAAAACTAATAAGCCCAGCCTTTCTTTCAACATCCGCTAACTCTTCATACACAATTTTACTATTATTTATTTTTACCGTGTCTAATTTAAGTTCAAACGGTAACTCTCGTAAACTTTTACTGTATAAATCTTTTCGTTCATTTGCATCCTCTAAAACTGTTCCATTTAAGTAAACATTAAAATCACCTTCATCTATAAATAACTGTTTTGCTTCAAAAAATAATTTTTCTTTATTATCTATTTTTAATTCAGGAATATTAATTTTTTTTATAAAAAGACTTAATAAATCTGTTTCATAAGCAACATGGTATATGTAATTTTCTCTTGATTTTAAAGGTATTATTTCTAAACTATCAATTGTAAGTTTTGATTTATCAAAAGATAAATTCGCTATTTTAAAAGCTTGTGTTACTGAAGTTTTTCTTTCAAAATTTTTTACAGAAACAAACATTTCTTTATACAAAAAAGGAATAGCATTTTTTAGAGAAGCATCATATTTAAGTTCCGTAATTTTTAATTCAGCTTTCGCTATTTTAAGTAAATTATTCTTTAAATCAACAACATCTACTTTTAAACCATTTACTTCTACAGTACTTATTTCTATTTCTGTCGGATTTTTTTTTGAGCTATCTTTTCTTGATTTATCAATAATATCTTTTAATAATTTTCCTTGAAGTTCTAATGTATTTAACTGTACTAAATCTGCTGATATTTTTTTATTTTTAAAATATGAGTAATATGAAAAATCTTTTAATAATACACTTTCTACTTCTACCTCTAAACTATCTTTTTTAATGACAATATTGTTTACTGATACATTACCAAACAATACATTTGTTGATACATTACCTGTAAATGTAATTTTATTTTCTATTGTTTTTTTTAAAAGGAATTTTTTTAGCTTAGTAGAAACATAAAAATTAGCTCCGAAAAATAATATTAGTAATACGGTTATAACTTTTAAAATATTTTGATATTTTTTCTTCATCAGATTTAGTAAAATTATTTTCACACTAAGCAATACTCTTCTTTTTTTATTTAAAATGTTAAAAATAAACACTTTTTACATTTTTTAAATAAGTTCACTACAAATAATATTATTTTTTGGTATATTTATTGATATTAACAATGCTTTAACACAAATCATAAACTATGAAAAACTATCTACTAAACGGTTTTTATTATTGGTGGGAGAATTGTTAAATGAAAAAGAAAGAAAAAACTCGAAGTATGCTAGCTTCGAGTTTTTGTTTATAATAATAATAATATAGTTATTAATTATCTAATCAATTTTCTATATTTAATACGTTTCGGCATTAAATCTCCTCCTAAACGTTTCTTCTTATTTTCTTCATATTCAGAGAAACCACCCTCAAAGAAATACACTTCACTGTTTCCTTCAAAAGCTAAGATGTGTGTACAAATTCTATCTAAAAACCATCTATCGTGACTAATAACAACTGCACAACCTGCAAAATTTTCTAAACCTTCTTCTAAGGCCCTTAATGTATTTACATCTAAATCGTTTGTTGGCTCATCTAATAATAAAACGTTTCCTTCTTCCTTTAAAGTCATCGCTAAATGTAAACGGTTGCGCTCACCTCCAGAAAGTGTAGAAACCTTCTTGTTTTGCTCGCTTCCACCAAAATTAAAACGACTTAAATAAGCTCTAGAATTTACTTGCTTACCACCCATCATTACTAAATCTTGTCCTTCAGAAAAGTTTTCCCAAATAGATTTATCAGGATCTATATTAGAGTGTGCCTGATCTACATAAGCAATCTTAGCAGTTTCACCTACTTTAAAACTTCCATTGTCTGGAGTTTCCTCACCCATAATCATTTTAAAAATGGTGGTTTTACCAGCACCATTTGGCCCAATAATTCCAACAATACCAGCTTGCGGAAGGTTAAACTCTAAGTTATCATATAATAATTTTTCTCCAAATGCTTTTGATACCCCTGTAGCTTCAATAACATTGGTTCCTAAACGTGGTCCGTTAGGAATATAAATTTCTAATTTTTCATCAGTTTGTTTCTGATCTTGGCTCATCAACTTTTCATAGTTCTTCAAACGTGCTTTTTGCTTTGTTTGACGACCTTTAGCTCCTTGACGTACCCATTCTAGCTCACGTTCTAACGTTTTTTGACGTTTAGATGCTGTTTTACTTTCTTGCGCTAATCTATTTGACTTTTGATCTAACCAAGATGAGTAATTTCCTTTCCAAGGAATTCCTTCTCCTCTATCTAATTCTAAAATCCAACCAGCAACGTTATCTAAGAAATATCTATCGTGTGTTACAGCAATTACAGTTCCTTTATACTGTGCTAAATGGTGCTCTAACCAGTGTACAGATTCTGCATCTAAGTGGTTAGTTGGCTCATCTAATAATAAAATTTCAGGTTCTTGCAATAAAAGTCTGCATAAAGCAACCCTTCTTCTTTCTCCTCCTGATAAGTTTTTAATTGGTGTATCACCATCTGGAGTACGTAGTGCATCCATGGCAATTTCTAATTTCGTATCTAACTCCCAAGCATTAGAAGCATCAATTTTATCTTGAAGCTCGGCTTGTTGCGCCATTAACTTATCCATTTTATCAGCATCAGAATACACCTCTTCTAAACCAAA
>CAXHZZ010000039.1:0-21066 GCA_964021635.1 uncultured Tenacibaculum sp. | reverse complement strand
TAAACAAAAAAGGTGTTGTACGTAGAGCACGTATCTTTTACTTTAGAGGTCTTACAGGTAAAAAAGCAAGAATTAAAGAAAAAAGAGGTTAAAATTTACTTCTTAATTCGGTTTATAAAAAAGCGTTGTGGTTTTCACAGCGCTTTTTTTATTCACAAATGTTAACAACTACAGTTAATATCGTGTTGATATCTAAATTGTTAAATACTATTAAAACTAGGTATAACTGTTTATATTTACTCTAGAGTTTATGATAGAACTGCATATTAGTTCACAAAACACTAAACAGTAGTAGTGTAAACTCTTTAAAAGAAATGTTCTTTTTATATATTATTTTTAAGCTTTTTAGTTTATTTATCTAATTTGAATATAATCTTAGTTGTTTTTTATTTGCAATTAATTATTAGACATAATTGATAATAAAGAAAAAAAAGTTTAAAACAATGAAACATAATTTTTAAATATGTTTCAGTTTAAGATAGGAAAGTAGTCTTTTCAAAAAGAAAAGCATAGAACATTGTTCTATTTAATAGGCATATTACTACAATTACTATTTTAAGAAAGCCATATTATTACAAGAAATTGTATAATATGGCTTTTACTTTTAATAAAAACAAGCTATCAAATCTTCCTATATTTATCAAATTCATAATAAAACACCTTAATTAATAACGTTTTACCAGCTAAAAACTCATTGGTAATTCTTAAATTTGCAATACCTCAAAAATAAAATTAATGATTACTGTGTGTATTTTAAATAATACCACCTTAAAACAACTAATATATGAGCAAAACTGCTAAAATCATGTACACCAAAACGGATGAAGCTCCAGCATTAGCTACACGTTCGTTTTTACCTATTGTAAAAGCTTTTACAAAATCATCTAATATCGAAATAGAAATAAAAGATATTTCTCTTGCAGGACGTATTCTTGCAAATTTCTCTGACTTCCTTACGAAAGAGCAACAAGTAGAAGATGCTTTAGCTTTTTTAGGAGATTTAGCAAAGAAGCCAGAAGCTAATATTATTAAATTACCTAACATTTCTGCCTCTGTACCTCAATTAAAAGCTGCCATAAAAGAACTACAAGCTTTAGGATATGCTTTACCAGATTTTCCTGAAGAAGCTAATTCTGATGAAGAAAAAGCAATTTTAGCACGTTATAATAAAATTAAAGGCTCTGCTGTAAATCCTGTTTTACGTGAAGGAAATTCAGATCGTAGAGCACCAAAAGCAGTAAAAAATTACGCAAAAAAGAATCCACACTCAATGGGTGCTTGGGCATCAAATTCTCAGACACATGTTGCAACAATGACTACCGGAGATTTTGCTCACAATGAAAAATCAGTTACCATAGCCAATGCTACAAATGTAAAAATTGTACATACTGATGCTAACGGAACAAAAAACACTTTAAAAGAAAAAGTTTCTTTATTAGATGGTGAAGTTATAGACGGATCTGTAATGAATAAAAAAGCTTTATTAACCTTTTTAGCCGAGCAGATTGCAGATACAAAAGAAAAAGGATTGTTATTTTCACTACACATGAAAGCAACGATGATGAAGGTTTCTGACCCTATCATTTTCGGACATGCAGTTCGTGTTTTCTTTAAAGATTTATTTGCTAAACACAACGCTACTTTCGAAGAAATTGGAGTTGATGTAAATAACGGATTCGGAAACTTACTTAGTAACCTTGAAGAGTTATCAGCAGATAAAAAAGCAACAATTTTAGCAGATATAGAAGCTATTTACGCAAGCAATCCTGATATTGCTATGGTAGATTCTGATAAAGGTATCACGAATTTACATGTTCCTTCAGATGTTATTATTGATGCGTCTATGCCAGCTATGATTCGTACTTCTGGTCAAATGTGGAATAAAGAAGGACAACAACAAGATACAAAAGCAGTTATTCCTGATAGCTCTTATGCCTCGCTATACCAAGCTACTATAGATTTCTGTAAAGAAAATGGCGCTTTCGATCCTACAACAATGGGAACAGTTCCTAATGTTGGTTTAATGGCTCAAAAAGCTGAAGAATACGGATCACACGATAAAACTTTTGAAATTGCATCAAACGGTACAGTCGATGTAATTGACGCAAACGGAACAACCTTAATTTCTCACAAAGTAGAAAAAGGTGATATCTGGAGAATGTGTCAAACAAAAGATGCTCCAATTCAAGATTGGGTTAAATTAGCTGTTACTAGAGCTAGAGCTACTAAAGCTCCTGCTGTTTTTTGGTTAGACGAAAACAGAGCTCACGATGCTGAAGTTATTAAAAAAGTTGAAAAATACCTTGCGGATCACGATACTAATGGTTTAGATATATTTATTATGTCTGTTCCTGAAGCGACTACTTTTACTTTAGAGAGAGTTAAACAAGGTGAAGAAACTATTTCTGTAACCGGAAATGTATTACGTGATTACTTAACTGATTTATTTCCTATTTTAGAACTAGGTACTTCAGCCAAAATGTTATCAATCGTTCCTTTAATGAATGGTGGTGGTTTATTTGAAACTGGTGCTGGAGGTTCTGCTCCGAAACACGTTGAGCAATTAGTAAACGAAAACCATTTACGTTGGGATTCTTTAGGTGAATTTTTAGCTTTAGCTGTTTCTTTAGAGCATTTAGGCGAAACAAACAACAATAGCAAAGCAAAAGTATTAGCTGAAACTTTAGATGATGCTACTGATAAGTTATTAGACAACAAAAAAGGCCCTTCTAGAAGAACAGGTGAGTTAGACAATAGAGGATCTCACTTTTACCTAGCAATGTACTGGGCACAAGCGTTAGCTTCTCAAACTAAAGATACAGATTTAAAAGCACAGTTTACTCCTATTGCTAATAAAATGACTGCAAACGAAACTGCTATTGTTAATGAGTTAAATACTGTACAAGGAAAAGAAGCGTTAATCGGTGGTTATTATGAACCAAAAGATAATTTAGCTGATGCAATTATGAAACCAAGTACTACTTTAAATACTATTTTACAAAGTATTTAATTTTTAAAGTAATATATTATAAAAGCAGGTGATAAATCACCTGCTTTTTTTTGTGATACAAAATATAAAATTCATTAAATTTGAATTATGAGCTTTACTAAAACTACTGAACAATCTTCAAAATACAATCATTTAGAAAAAATGAGTATTTCTGAATTATTATCAAACATAAACACCGAAGACAAAGCAGTTCCTTTAGCTGTTGAAAAGGCATTACCCCAAATAGAAGAATTAACAAAACAAATTGTTATTAAGTTAAAAGAAGGCGGCCGATTATTTTATATCGGTGCTGGTACAAGTGGTCGCTTAGGAATTTTAGATGCAAGTGAGTGCCCTCCTACTTTTGGTGTTCCTCATGAATTGGTTATCGGACTTATTGCTGGTGGAGATATTGCTATAAGAAAAGCTGTAGAAAATGCTGAAGACTCAACAAAGCAAGGTTGGGAAGATTTACAAAAGCATAACATAACTAATAAAGATGTAGTTATTGGTATTGCTGCCTCAGGTACTACTCCGTATGTAATTACCGCTTTAGAAGAATGCAACAAAAACAACATTATTACAGGGTGTATTACTTGTAACAATGGCAGTCCGTTAGCTTTAACAGCACAATTTCCTGTAGAAGTTGTAGTTGGCCCAGAATTTGTAACCGGAAGCTCACGTATGAAAGCTGGTACTGCTCAAAAATTAGTATTAAATATGTTATCTACCGCTACTATGATTCAATTAGGTAGGGTAAAAGGTAATAAAATGGTTGACATGCAATTGTCAAACAAAAAACTGGTAGATAGAGGTGAAAAAATGTTGGTATCCGAATTAAATATCAGCCAAGAAAAGGCTAGTAAACTATTAAAAAAATACGGAAACGTACGTACTGTAATTAAAAACTATCCGAATGAATAAAGCAAAAACATTTGATACTGTTGTAAGAAAATTTGTTTTTCTATTAGGACTATTAATACTATCTCCAACTATATTAAGTTTCGGTTTTAAAGCTTTTAAAATTTACACTGAAGCGCCTGAAACTTATATTGCTTATGTATTATTAACTTTAGGTACTTTTTTAATTTTATTTACTGTATACTTCGGATTTAAAACAATAAAGGCTTTTTTAGACTATTTATTTCAAAAATAACTTGAGAAAAAATTCTACTATACAGAAACTTACAAAATGGGAACACTGGCCAACGGCTATGTTTTATGTTCCTAATTTACCGTATGCTTTTTATTTAGCTTTTAAAGCCAAACATCTTACCTTTTTTAGTGCTGTAAATCCGGCAATAAAAAGCTCAGGAAATGGCACCGAAAGCAAGTACGAAACAACTATGTTGATTCCTGAAAAGTACAGACCAAAATCGATATTAGTAAAACCAAATAGCAAATTCGATACTGTTTTAATTAAAATTAAAGAACAACAAATTCAATTCCCTCTAATAGCTAAACCAGATATAGGTTTTAGAGGATTATTAGTAAAGAAAATATACTCTGAAGCTGAATTAAAAAAATATCTAACCAAGTATAAAATCAACATTATTATTCAAGAATTTCTTGATTTCGAAAATGAATGTGGTATTTTTTATCACCGCAATCCGCAAAACAATGAAGGTCAAATTACTTCTTTAACCTTAAAACGTTTTTTAGCTGTTACTGGTGATGGAAAATCATCATTAAAAGAATTAATTTTAAGTGATGAAAGAGCAAAATTGTATATTGATTTATTTACCGAAATTCATAAAGAAAAACTAGTTAAAATTCCAAAAGAAAAGGAGATTATAAAATTAACAGCTATTGGTAATCACTCTAAAGGAACCCAATTTTTAAACGGAAATCACTTAATAAATGAAAGTTTAACAAAAACTTTCGACAAATTAAGTGTGGCAATTCCTGGCTGGTATTACGGGCGTATAGATTTAAAATATAATTGTTTTTCATCATTAGAAAAAGGTATTGACTTTAAAATTATTGAAATAAATGGTATTTTAGCAGAGCCCACTCATATATATGATGCAAAAAAATATACTTATTTTAAAGCACTAAAATGTATAAGAAGTCACTGGAAAAATATTTACGAAATAGCTATTATAAACAACAAAGAATTTAACACTCCATACAAAAGTTCAAAAATTTTTACTTTTGAGATGTTGGAATTAAAAAAATATATTTCAACTATAAAAAAGTTTTCTTAATAAGATATAATTGTGACCTTTTTAAAGAATGAGTGTCAAATTATTAGATTATTTCTTTAATAAAACAAAAAAATACGATATTATTGTATTGTAAATAAACACTAAGTATGAAGATAAAATACTCATTACTATTTCTTTTACTTATAAATATTTCAATCTCTGCACAAGTTAAGATTGGTAGCAATCCGTCTGTTATTGACGTAAACTCTATTCTTGAACTAGAAAGCACTGATAAAGCTTTAGTTATTAGCAGAATGACTGATTTACAAATGAATGCTATTCAACCATTACGAGGTGGTTTAGTTTTTAATATTGATCAAAACTGTGTGTTTTTATTTGATGGAACAGTTTGGATTAATTTATGTGATACTGGCAATGAAATAAATGTAACAACAGCATCAACAGCGCCAACAGATAATAATATAGGTGATTTTTGGATTAATGATTCATTAAATAATACTACCAGTATATGGAACGGAACTTCTTGGATACCTATAGACAATAACCCAAGAAGAGGTAATGGTCCGCCAAATACAACAACAGCTCCTAGCCCTGCATCTGGTGATGTTTATGTTGATAGTTCTTCTGGCTTCATATATGCCTATGATGGTACGAGTTGGGTTAGCTCAAATGCAACACCAATAGCTAACAACGGTCTTTTAATTGATCCTAGTAACGCTATTCAACTTGGTGGCTTATTAATTAAACCCACGATAATAGAAACAACAACTACAAATACACTAGCTATTACCGGTTTAGACGATGGTGATGTTACTCAAGATGATATTGTTACAGTAAATAGAACTACAGGTCAATTAAAAAAAGTAACAACCACCAATTTGATTAGAGAAGAAGTAACTCAAATAACAGCTAATGAGGGGCAATTAGTATTTAACGGGCTCACATTACGTTCTACCGATAAAATAAACGTTTACAGAAATGGTGTTCGCATTGACTTTACTATTATAGATAATACAAGCCTAGAAATAGAACCTGAGGCAATATGTTATTCAGGTGATGAAATAAGAATAGTACAATTTTACTAATAAAACCCCAATTACAAATATTAAAAATAATCTATTATGAAAACAATTACAAACAAATTTAAAATTGCATTAGTTGCTTTTGGTTTAATAGCCATAGGTAATACTAGCGCACAGATCACAGGAACAGATATTGCTCCTGGAAACAGAGATATTCAGACCGGTATTAATAAAACAATTAGAGTTGTTGATAATAAAGGAACTATAAAATATCTTCAAACTCAAAATGGTATAACAACATTAACAAATACAACTGCTAATACAACAACTACCACAATTCAACTGGGAGGAACGTTAAACAGTGATACTACAATTACTTTAAATGATGGTACTACCGACAACAACTTTACTATTGATGGAATTAATTTTAATTTAGTAAACACTGTTGTTGAAAACGGACCTGCTGCTGTTGCTGATGCCGGAGAAGCTGATGGTATTGCTGCTACAGGTTACACACTACTAGTTAGAGATCAAGCTGACGGTCAAGTTAAAAAATTACTTTTAACAGATCTTATTGAAAGTGGTCATGATATTTTTGATAGTACTACAACTCCTGCTGTTACTGCTACTGCTAATCCAGCAACTTTATCATTAGTACTTACTGTTGCTCCACAAACCTTAGAGTTTAGAAATGTAAACGTATATAGAAATGGGGCTAAACTTTTAGCAAATACAGACTATACTATTACTGCTGGTGCAACAGCTACAGACCCTGCTTCTGTTACTTTAGCACCTACAGATACAGCTCCATATGATTGGTTTATTACGACCGAAGATGTTATCGAAGTACATTGGTCTAAATAATAATTAATGTATAAAAAAATAGTGCATATAGCATTAATTTCTTGTGTATTAATTCTATTTCCTGATAGAATTAATGCACAAGAAATACGTGTTATAGATAATAAAGGTACTATTGAAACTATTAATAACAATAGGGTTTTTACATCACCTACCAATCCCAATACACCATCTATAATAGCTGTAGAAAATGATATTTGGTTTGATACAAGTGTTACTCCAAACATAGTAAAAATTTGGGACAACACATCTAATGATTGGAAAATAGTAAACGATAATGCACCACATACAGGTACAACTGGCTCAGTTTTTTTTGCCAATACTGATGGTACTCCTACTGAAGATAATAATCAATTTTTTTGGGATAACACAAACAAAAGACTTTATATAGGCAACACACTTGCGGGCACAAATAAATTAAACGTAAATGGTACTATAAGAACAACTGGATTAAATAATGCCAATGGCACAGTTGGATTACCTTCTTACAGGTTTTTTAACGACTCTAACACAGGTATGTATAGTGATGCTAACGATGAATTAAAATTCACAACAAATGGCACCAATGCTTTAACTATTAACGCAAACCAAGATGTCAGTATAAATGAAGACTTAAGTGTTACTGGGGCCTATAATGATAGCAGCTCAGATTCAGGAACTAATGGCCAATTTCTTTCATCAACAGCCACTGGTACTAATTGGGTAGACCCTAACATAGTTGCTGTTATAAACAAAACAACTGATTACACCTTAGAACTTGCAGATAATGGTAAAGTTTTTACATTTAATAGCGCTACAGATGTTACACTTACTGTTCCTAACGGGTTTCCTATTGGTTATAATATAAGCATATACCAAATAGGTGCAGGCCAAGTAACAATAGTTGGTGGTGCTACAATTTTAAACAGACTTTCAAGATTTAAAACAGCAGGAACTAATGCTGGAGTAGGATTAATAGCAACAGCTGCTGATATATTTCATTTAACTGGTGATTTAAAAAGATAGTTTATGAATAAATATATTCTAAATATTCTTCTACTATTTACATTATCTGGATATGCACAAATAGCTAACTATAATCAGTTTCCTAAAATGAAACCTCATCATATACTAGATGATAAATTAGATAATATTAGTTTTGCTTTTTCTATGCGTGTTCTTGAGAGTGATTATAACGGACCGATTGTAAGATTAAGAAAAACGGTTATCTTACTAGGTGTAGTAGTGCAAGAAGAAGAAGATTTTGGTTGGGGCGATAATGATATTGTAGATATTGAAGCAATAAATGCATGGCGCGGTACAAGTGAAGTATTTGTTCGTACCTGGTATGATCAAAGTGGTTTAGGGCGAAATGCAGAACAAGCACTAACCGTAAGTCAACCCAGGTTTTATCCAGATGCAAGCACTCCCTATTTTCAAGGAGATGGTATTAATGATCACTTAACAATTGATACACCAAACGGTATACAAAACCTTACCAATAATGGAAACGAAGGTACTGTTATCGGTATAATGAGAGCAACCACTAAAGCACAACATACATTTGGTGTTTTAATTGATAGAGATCGTTGGTCTTCTCATATAAATTGGAGTGATCAAAATTTATACTTCGACCCAGGTATTTGCTGTAATAATCCACGAAATTTTAATAACAGTGCCAACCTTAATGTTTGGGAAATTTATTCGTTTATTAAAACTAGCACAAATGTTCTGGTTAGGTCTGGAGCTGTAGAAAGGTTTAATGGTACTCACACTACTGGAAGATGTACAATTACAGAAGATTTTGCTATTGGTTGGGCTACAGGAAATCAATTAACAAACCATGCAACTACAAGTTTTAATGAACTTATTATGTATAACACAAACATAAACAATACTCAAACTGTTGAAATTGAACAAAATTCAATTACTTTTTGGGGAATTTAAAATAAAAAATTGTCTATGACAATATTAAATAAAATACAAAAAGCATTAAAGGTTTTAGTAATAACACTATCTCCTTGTTTTCTTTACGCACAAGAAATTCGACTTATTGATAATAAAGGTACTATAAGTACTGTAAACAATAACAATGTAACTACAGGAACTGAACCTACTACTCCATTAGAAGCTGATATTTGGTTTGACACTACCGTTACTCCTAATGTAATTAAAATAAGAGACAATGGTGTTTGGAGACCACTTGTAGATAATAATAAATGGTCTATAACAGGTAATACTGGTACAAGTTCTGTTAACAACTTCTTAGGAACTACAGATGCCCAAGATTTAGTTTTAAGAACTAATAATACCGAAAGGATGAGGATTACTAATGATAGGAGTCAAGTAAGAATAAATGGTGCTCCAATTTTTAATAATCATCCATTAGTTATACAAGCTAATGGCGTAGATGTTTTAGCTTTTCAGGATGCAGGAGGTGTACCACGATGGCACTGGAACCTTCTATCAAACGGTTTAAACTTTGTAGAAAGCAATGTTGCCGACTTTAGACTTTTTCTTGAAAATGATGGAAATGTGGGTGTAAACACAAATGACCCTACAGAGCGCTTAGATGTAAATGGAAAACTTAGAGTAAGAGATATTACTGAAGTAACCACTAACAATGATATTTTAACTGTAGATACAGATGGTGTAGTAGAAAGAAAGAAACTAATTGCTGCAGAAACTAATAATCAAATTACAACTGGTACAAATGGTGGTGTTTATTTAGGCCCTACTGTTTATACTGGTTCTTTTATTATTAATGCTCCTGGTGGTACTACAGCTACAACATTTAACCAAGCAATTCCTGGTTTACCTTTTCAACCATCACAAATTACTTTTGTAGCTCATGCTAATATTCAAAGTTTTGATATAGATTCTGATAGTGGTTCTGGTAATAACGATAGAGGTATTCCCAATTCTTTTGGAACCATGAATGGATTTGCTAGAAATGACGGAGCAATTACTGCTCAAAATACAATTTACGTAGGTGGTCATGGTAATTCTATTAATGACATTTCACGCTATTCTTCAAACAGAAATTGTATTGGTTTAAGATATGGTGATCAAAACGGAAATGATTTAGGAAAAATAACTGCTTCTTTAAATTCATTTGACACTAATGGTTTTACACTTTCAATATCATACTCTTTAGGAACAATAACTAATATTGTCGCTAACCCTATTCTAAATGTACAACCTACCGATATTTTAAGCGAAAGTTTAGTAGTTTTATACACTGCATATAAATAAAACATTATGAAAAAACTTTTTCTCATATTCTTTACTACGCAACTTTATTCTCAGTTAGCTTTTCATAATGTTGGTAATATACAAATGCACAATAATGCACAAATTGGTTTTCACACCGATTTAATAAACAACGGTACTTTTAACACTAACCAAGGACTAGCTGGTTTTTATAGTGATAATGAAGTTAGAGTTGTTTCAGGGAATAATAAAGCTATCTTTTTTAATATTGAAATTGATGCCTTAAACGATTTAGAACTACAAACTTCTTTAGGAGTTACCAATGAATTTAGTTTTATAAACGGAAAAATTATTACTGATAAAAACAACACAAATATTGCTTTAGAATATCTAAATCATAATTTTTATGCAGGCGAAGATGATGACAGATTTGTTGATGGATATACCGCTGTCTTAGGTTCTAACGAGTTTACTTTTCCTATTGGTGATGATAACCGGTTAAGACCAATGCTAATACCATCTCAAGCAGAGAACACCACCTTTAAAGGCGCTTATTTTTATGAAGACCCAAATGTGCCAAGTACATTTAGTGACTCTTTTCTTACAGATCAAAAACAAGTATTCATAGAAAATATAAATGAAAATGAGTTCTGGGATCTTAATGGAACAACAGAAACAACCGTTACTTTAACTTGGGATATTTTAAGCGACATTAATAACATTACCAATAACATAAATGAATTACGTGTAGTTGGTTGGAGTAAAACTATTAATAAATGGATAGACTTAGGAAACACAAACGTAAGTGGTGACTTAAATGAAGGCCTAGTTACATCAAACGCTTTTATACCTAATGATTACGAAATAATTACAATAGGTTCTGGTGTTGCTGATGGAAATTTAACTGATGTTAATATTATAATTACTCCTAATGGTGATACAAAAAATGAAACCTTAATATTTGAAGGCATAGAACAATACAACGAAAGTTACCTAGAAGTATTTAACCGCTGGGGAAACCTTGTTTATAAAACTACTAATTATAAGAATAACTGGAGTGGTACTTCTATAGGTAGAGCTACTATTAATGCGAGTAATAAATTACCAGCCGGAACGTATTTTTATTTATTAAAATTTGGGAATTTTAGCTTATCTAAAACTCAAAAAGGTTGGGTTTATATTCATAGGTAAACTACTCTTCTATGCATATTTTTTTTGGTGTGCTTGGGTTATATCCAAAATCTGCATCAGGCAATTCTATTGCTAACTGATTAATAATAAAACCTATGCTTGCAAAATGATGTATGGCATGCGAATGTGCTTGTATTAGTGCACTACCAAAAGTGTAATTTGCTGTAAGTTTTCCGGTACCTAAATCATCAGTAACAGCTATAATAATATCATAATCAGTAATAGTTAAAGAGTGTAATTGTTTAATAACATCGTTAAAATATTCAATTCCAAATTTAGTTTGCTCTTCTACTAATTGATTTCTTTCCCTATCTGAAAAATCTACAACCCTATCTTCTAATCCACTAAAGAGACAAACAAAAACATCTAAGACATGTCGCATATTAGCACCTATGCTCGAGTAATATGGAGCTATTGATTTGTTACTATATTGCTCATCAGAAATAGCATTTAATAATTTAATTCCTCTTTGCAGATTTATAACAATAGCATCAATCATTTTATCTTAGGGTTTAATAGTAAGGCGTATAAATATAGTATTTTTTATCGCTAATTTAAAGCATTTTAAAAACCACAGATAAAACACTAAACTACAGATACATAACTACCTTAAAATACAATTAATCAGGTATTAATATTTTTTTGGCATGCTATTTGAAAAATAACAATCAAATGCGGTAGCCGAAAAGCAAATAGAGTAAGCAAAACCTTAATTTATTAATTATGAAAAAAGGAATACTTTTATTATTAGCAATTATGTCATTAGCAACAGTTAGTGCTAAAAACATAAATAAATCAACAAGTAAAATTGAGGTTACAAATCGTTACAATGATGCTGTTACCTTTATTGAAAGAAACATTCAGTTTCATGTATTTTTAAACGGTGATTTTGATTTTGATACTCACTATAACACAAGATATAATGGTGTTCGAATAGAACGCGACCGTAGAGGAAGAGTTAGAAGAGTTGGTAATGCTTTTATCAATTATGATTCTAGAGGAAATGTAAAACGAATTGGTAGTATTTATATTGATTATAGACGTGGAAAATTATCAAAAGTAGGAAACTTAAACATTACTTACGACCGTTGGAACAACCCTCGTTTTTATGGAAACGTAAGGTATAATGACCGCTATAACGATGCGGTTTATTATAACAACAGTGGTATAGATATTGATATTAACATTGGTAGCATATTTAACTATGATGATGCTTATTTTTACAGAAGAGACTTTAGAAAGAATTACAGAAAGTACAGAGAAGATAACAAATTCTTTTATTACAGAGCTGTTCCTAATGCAAAAACAGGTAAAAGAGGAAAGCTTATAAAGAGGCGTAAAAATAAAAATTATTCAAAAAAATATCACAAAAAAAGAACAACTCCTGAGCAGAAAGGAAGATCTAAAAGAAATAGATAACAAAAAATCCTCATCATAATTGATGAGGATTTTTTATTCGTATTAATTGCTATTATTTAGCAACATTAACAGCTCTTGTTTCACGAATCACAGTAACTTTTACTTGTCCTGGATACGTCATATCATTCTGTATTTTTTGTGAAATATTAAATGATAATTCTGCCGCTTTTGTATCATTAACCTTAGCGCTTTCTACCATTACTCTTAGTTCACGACCTGCTTGAATAGCATATGCTTTTTGCACACCACTAAATCCGAAGGCGATATCTTCTAAATCTTTTAAACGTTGTATATATGAATCTAATACTTGACGACGTGCACCTGGTCTTGCTCCTGAAATAGCATCACAAACCTGAACAATAGGAGACAATAAACTCTTCATTTCTATTTCGTCGTGGTGAGCTCCTATGGCATTACAAACATCTGGCTTTTCACCAAATTTCTCTGCCCATTGCATTCCTAATAAAGCATGCGGCAATTCACTTTCTGTTTCTGGTACTTTACCAATATCATGTAATAAACCAGCACGTTTTGCTGCTTTAGCATTTAAGCCCATTTCTGATGCCATAATACCACAAAGATTTGCTACTTCACGCGAGTGCTGTAATAAATTTTGCCCATAAGAAGAACGATATTTCATACGCCCAACGATTTTAATCAATTCAGGGTGTAAACCATGAATACCTAAATCGATAACTGTACGTTTACCAACTTCTATAATTTCTTGACTAATTTGCTTTTCTGTTTTCTTAACAATTTCTTCAATCCTTGCTGGGTGTATTCTTCCGTCAGTTACTAGTTTGTGCATAGATAAACGAGCAATTTCTCTACGAACAGGATCAAAACAAGATAAAATAATTGCTTCAGGAGTGTCATCTACAATAATCTCTACTCCAGTGGCAGCCTCTAAAGCACGAATATTACGCCCTTCACGACCAATAATTCTACCTTTAACATCGTCTGATTCTAAATTAAAAACAGATACACAATTCTCTACAGCTTGTTCTACCCCTACTCTTTGTATGGTATTTAATACAATTTTACGAGCATCTTGTTGTGCAGTCATTTTAGCTTCTTCAACAGCGTTTTGTACAAACGACATTGCATCTGCTTTTGCTTCATCTTTTAAAGACGAAACTAATTCTGTTTTCGCATCTTCTGCTGATAAGCCAGAAATTTGTTCTAGCATATCTACCTGACGCTTGTGTTGTTTTTCTAAATCAGATTCTTTTTTGTCTAAAAAATCTAGTTTATAATCAAAATCTGCTTCTTTCTTTTCTAAAGATTTGCTTAATTTTTTATTTTTATCTAATTCAGAAGAAACTTGACTTTCTTTGTCTCGAATTCTCTTCTCAACATCAGATATCTTTTTTTCTCTCGAAAAAATCACTTTCTCATGCTCAGATTTTAGTTCGATAAACTTTTCTTTTGCTTGTAATATTTTATCTTTTTTTATTGCATCAGCCTCTACTTTAGCTTCTTTTACAATATTTCTTGCTTGCTTTTTTGTTTCTTGTATCAATTTATTAGCGGCCGATTTTTCTAATATTTTTGCGATTATAAAACCTATTGCTACCCCTATAATTCCTGCTAATACAGGAAATAATATTCCATCCATAATTTTAATTTGATTGTATAAAAAAAGCCTACATTAATATGGGTTTTATAAACTCCGAAAAAACAGGTTTAGGACTAACTGGCTTATCAAGGATCCGATCTAAAAATCGGCTTGCTTTACGAACCAAGACTCATCCTTTCTAAATAAATAGTGTTGAGTTTAACAAACAATGTACTAATGTAGGCAGTATATTAATAATGTATTTTAAAGAACGTTATAAATGTTTGTCTAACAAAGTAGCTAAATCATTTATTTTATTTATTACTTCAGTATTTTCTTTAGTATTGGTTAAAGATACTATTTCTGATTTAGATGCAAATTGCAATGCGCACATTGCTAAGACATCTTGTTTATCTGATACTGCATAATTTTGCTCAAACTTAGCAATTAAATCGTTAATGTTTTTTGCTGCACTACGCATCCCTTGTTCTTCATCTGTGTTTGCTACACTCAACGGGTACGTTCTTCCTGCAATTACTACATTAACTTTAATTTTTGCCATGCAAAGAACTTTTTATGAATTCAAAAGAGTAATGCATTTATCAATCTCTCGAACTAATGTATTTATTTTGAGTTTTGTTTCTCTTGTATTTTCGTTACTGCCTTCTATAGTTTTAGCAATTTTTAGCAATTTATATTCTTCTTGCTCTTTATTTAATTCTTGCTGTTTTTCTTGTACTAAAATTTGTAACTCTGCGTTGTTTTGAAGCAATACTTGGTTTTCTTCTTTTAAAAATTCATACCTCGAAAGTAGGTTTTTAACCTTATCTTCCAGTAAATGAATTGCTTCTAAAGGGTTACTCATTTATTTTTAAGAATAAAACTATACTTACAAAGTTATCAATATAGAACTTAAATAACAACTATTTTATAGTTTTTTTAACAACACACCTGATTATAAAGCAACTAAGTATTTTAGCTTATTTTTAGTATTTTTGTTTTAAAAACCGCTATATCTTGAAATTTTATCTTTCTATTATTTTTTTATTCTTCTTTTTTGCACTTAATGCTCAAAAGAAATATCCAAAAAATTACTTTGCTTCTCCTTTAAAAATACCAATTATTTTATCAGGTACTTTTGGTGAATTAAGAAGTAACCATTTTCATTCTGGTATTGATATTAAAACACAAGGTAAACAAGGTTTACCTATTTACGCTGCTGCAAGCGGATATGTTTCTCGCATAAAAGTATCGCAATATGGTTTTGGTAAAGCAATATACCTTAAACACCCTAACGGATATACAACAGTATACGCGCACCTTAAAAATTTTAAACCCGCTATTCAGAAATACGTTAAAGGAATTCAGTATAAGAAAAAAAGTTATCAAACGGGAAACATATTTCCGAAGCAAGATCAATTTCCTGTTACTAAAGGTCAAATTATTGGTTATAGTGGTGATACTGGCGGCTCTGGCGGGCCACACTTACATTACGAAATTAGAGATACAAAAACAGAACGGATTATAAACCCCTTACATTTCGGAATAACTGTAGCTGATAACACAGCACCTAGTATAAAAAAAATAATGGCTTATCCTTTAAACGAACAGTCACGAATTAACAACTCTAATTTAAAATCGATTTTATCATTTAAAAAAATCAGTGAAAATAATTTTATTAGCGAAAGTATTACTGCAAGCGGAATTATTGGTTTCGGAATTAGTGTTTTTGATAGATTAAATGGCGCTTTAAATAAAAACGGAATTTACAGTTTAGAGATGAAAGTAAATGGCAGCAGAGTTTATTACCATGATGTTGAAACTTTTTCTTTTTCTGAAAGTAAATACATCAATCTATTAATTGATTATAAACACTACAAAACGTACAGAAGTAAAGTACAAAAAACACATAAAGTAAATGCCAACAAATTAAGTTTATATGAAGACTTAATAAACAATGGTAAAATCCTTGTTGAAAAAAATGCAAGCTATAATGTTGAAATTATTGCTAAAGATTTTAAAAATAACATTTCTTCAGTTAAAATACCTGTTAGAGGTGTAAAAAGTAATTTAGTTTACAAACAAAAAGACACTACAAACTATAAAATTATTGCTAAAAATTTTCAAAAATTTACACTTAATAATGTAACGGTTGCTTTTCCTAAAAATACTTTTTACGAAGATTCTTTTATCGATTTTTCCTTTAATGAAGGTATTGCTAAAATTCATAATAAAACAAAACCTTTAGATAAGCGTTATACCTTAACTTTTGATACCTCTTTTTTAAACGAGCAACAAAAACAACAAGTATATATTGCCAATGTTACCAACGCTAAATACCCAAGATATGTTGCCACCAGAAAAAAAGAAAACAAAATATATACTACCACTAAACTTTTAGGTGATTATACATTGCTTTATGATACTGAAAAGCCCACCATTAAGTTGTACAATTTTAACGATAAACAATGGATATCAAAAAACAAAACCTTAAAAGTAATAATTAAAGACAGCGATTCTGGCATAAAAAATTATCAAGCAACCATAGATGGTGCTTGGGTATTAATGGAATACAATCATAAAAAAGGAATTCTTACATACGATTTTAACGACAAAAAGTTGGTTGGTAGCAAACATCTCTTTAAACTTGTAGTTTCGGACAATGTTGGAAATATAAAAACTAAGACTGCTACATTCTTTAAAAAAATAAACTAGACACCCCTTGAAAAAACTACTTTTATTACTGCTATTCCCTTCATTAATTTTTGCTCAAAAAACAGCAATCGTAAAAGGTACCATAACTAATAAATTTAACACACCTATAGAAGGTGTGGCAATTACATATTTATCCGAAGGAACTACAACCAATGTAAAAGGAGATTATACTTTTACCATACCCATGCGTAAAACTATTACAGTTACTTTTAGTCATGTTTCCTACAAAACAGTTACAAAAAAGTTTACTTCAAGAGGTAAAAAAATCTTTAATTACTCTCCTTCTCTTACTTTTAAAACAGAACAACTAGAAGAGGTTACGCTTAAAAACCTAAAAAAGGAAGCACAAGGAATTACAAAAATCGACACGAAAAAAACTCAAAAAATATTGGGTGCCAATGCTGGTGTAGAAAACATTTTAATGACACTACCAGGTGTTAGTAATAATAACGAGTTAAGCACGCAGTACAATGTTCGTGGTGGTAATTTTGATGAAAACTTGGTGTATGTAAACGGCATAGAAGTATATCGTCCGTTCTTAATACGTTCGGGGCAACAAGAAGGATTAAGTTTTATCAATCCGCAAATGGTACAAAATATTAATTTTTCCGCAGGCGGATTTCAAGCCAAATACGGCGACAAACTTTCTTCTGTTTTAGACATCACGTATCGCAAACCAACCGAATTTGGAGCTCAGCTAGACATTAGCTTGTTAGGCGGAAGTTTTACCATAGAAGACACTTTTTTAAATAACAAGTTAAGTGCTATTGTTGGTGTTCGTTACCGTGATAACAGTTTGTTTGTAAATAGTAAGCAGGTTGATGTAAATTTTAAGCCAACTTTTACTGATGTACAATCTTTTTTATCCTACAAGGCAACCAATAAAGTTACTTTCAATTTTTTAAGTAATTTCTCATTAAATAATTATAATTATCAACCAAAAACAAGAAAAACACGTTTTGGTACGTTGGTAAATCCGTTAGAACTTATTGTTTTTTATCAAGGGCAAGAAAAAGATCAATTTAAAACACTTTTTGGTGCTTTTTCTACAGATTATCAAGTAAATGATAATTTAAAAGTTACAGGAACAATTTCATCTTTTAATACGCAAGAAGAAGAGTATTTTGATATTGCCGCTTCATATAATTTAGGCGAAGTGGATAGTAATATTGGATCTGAAAATTTCGGGGAAGTAGCTTTTTCACAAGGAATCGGCTCGCAAATTAACCATGCCCGTAACGATTTAGATGCCTTAATAAGTAACATTCAACTAAAAGCCACTTTAAAAGATGGCAAAAATGAATGGAAAGCAGGCGTAAAATATCAAACAGAAAACATAAAAGATCGTTTACGTGAATGGGAAGTGATAGATTCTTTAGGTTTCTCTGTCCGTCCGCCAAATCTTTCAGGCAATAATCAACCATATGAACCTTTTACAGGGCCTATTGAGCCGTTTAATAACGTTAGGGCTGATAATAATGTGGATATTAATCGCCTTTCAGGATTTTTACAATTTAGCAGAAAAAGTAATTGGAAGAATCATCAAATATGGATGAATATTGGTGTTCGTACTCAACATTGGCGTGTAAAAACTGCTAATGAAAGCACTGAAAATCAAATTATATTTAGCCCTAGGGCTCAGTTTGCGATAAAACCAGATTGGGATAAAGATATGTTGTTTAGAATCTCTGGTGGTTGGTATTCTCAGCCTCCTTTTTATAAAGAATTAAGAGGTTATGATGGTACTATTAATCCGAAGGTAAAAGCCCAAAAATCAATTCATTTAGTTGCAGGTAATGAGTATAGTTTTACCATGTGGCAACGACCTTTTAAACTAACAACCGAGTTGTATTATAAAGATTTATCGGATGTAAATTCGTATTCGGTAGACAATGTTCGTATTCGTTATAGAGCTGATAATGTAACTGATGCTTATGCCTATGGATTAGATATTCGTTTAAACGGAGAGTTTGTACCTGGTAACGATAGTTGGGTGAGTTTTGGGTATTTAAAAACCGAAGAAAACATCAACAACCGAGGATATATTGCAAGACCAACTGATCAACGCTTAAAATTTGGTGTTTTATTTCAAGATTATGTGCCTAACATACCCGATTTAAAAGCCTATTTAAATATTGTTTATAATACAGGGCTTCCGGGTGGCGCTCCTGCTTATTCAGATGTATATCAATATCAAAATAGATTAAATGATTATAAGCGTGCTGATGTAGGAATATCATACGTATTTACAGATGCTAATAAAAAACGAACTACTGGTTTTTTACGTAATTTTAAAGAACTAACAGCTGGTTTAGAACTTTTTAATCTGTTTGATATCAGAAACTCAATAACCAATACTTGGGTTCGTGATGCCTACAGTAAACAACAATACGGAATTCCGAACTTTATGACAGGAAGAGTTTTAAATTTTAAAGTTGGAATGCAGTTTTAAAATTCGTAAACCACCCGTACAAAACAAACACCTGATTTAAAACAACTTAACATTAATAAAGTTTATATATTATCAATCATTTTTGTATCTTTAGCAAGATATGAAAACGACATTGGCTCCAAAAAAAACTATTTTCGCTAAGAAAACATTACATAGAAAAAAAGTAGTTTTATTACTTACTTTTAAATATGATGATGTTATTATTAATCGCATTAAAAGTTTAAATAAATTTACTTGGAGTAAAACTCTACAAGGATGGGTTAGCCCTTTTGCTGATAAAACATTTTCTGACATACAACGTCTTTTAAGTGATATTACTAATATTAAAGTAGATGAATCGGTTACCAAAAAACTATATCACAGAGGTGTAAAAACCGAACGTAAACTTACGAATGAGAACAAAGAAATCATCCGAAATTATGTAAAGTATTTAAGAGGTAAGCGTTACAGTGAAAGTACAATACTTACTTATTTTACATTTATTGCTGATTTTATTGATTTTAGTCAACCTGCACCTATCAAATCACTCACTAATAAGAATGTTGAGCTATTTATTGAAGCTGTTTTTATTACTAGAAACTACAGTATAAGCTCGCAAAGACAATTTATAAGTGCTTTAAAATTGTTTGTTGTTTATTACCCTACCTGTAATATTGAATCACTTACTTTACAAAGACCTAAAACCTCTAGAAAACTACCTGCTGTTTTATCACAACAAGAAGTTGTAACCTTGTTACAAGTTACTAAAAACTTAAAACATCGAGCTATTTTGGCAATGATATATTCTGCCGGGTTACGAATTGGAGAATTAACCAACCTAGAATTACGACATATTGATGTTGAACGAAGACAACTATTTGTACAAAATGCAAAAGGAAGAAAAGACCGATATGTTATTTTAGCTGATAGTTTTTTACCTTTATTACAAAACTATATTAGCACCTATGTGCCGAAACGTTTTTTTGTTGAAAGCCCAACCGGAACAAAATATTCTGAAAGTAGCATTCGAAAATTTTTGCACACCTCTACCCGACTTGCCAACATAAAAAAACATGTTACTCCGCATACTTTAAGACATAGCTATGCTACACATTTATTAGAAAACGGCATTGGTTTACGTCATATTCAAGAATTATTAGGTCATGCAAAGCCAGAAACGACGATGATTTACACACACGTAGCTAAAAAGGATTTATTAGAAATAAAAAGTCCGTTAGACACCATTTTAATGAGTTTACAAAAAGAACCATCAGTACAAGAGCAATTTTTAAACTCGAGAAAAGTTTAATAAAAATAATGCCAATTATTTTTATATATTAGTGCCTCTTAATAAAACATTTTATTGCTATGAAATGCCTTTATAGGATACAATAAACAAGAACAAAAGTTCCTTTTATCGGGAATAATTTAACACAAAAGAGGAAGTTATTTCTCTATATAACGAGTTACCAAACAGTTAAAAACCGAACTATGAAACAACTTCTGATTTTAATAATTAC